>CAYYHT010000362.1:6319-7847 GCA_964471355.1 uncultured Enterobacteriaceae bacterium | reverse complement strand
CGAGTTGATCACGACCAGTCACCGCGGCCTGAATGAGCGCTTGCACAGCGAGCTGACGCATAGCGCCGCATCGGCAGACCGAGCGTGCGATTCAGCGAGCGCAGGAAGCCTGTTGGCGTGCTCGGCGCTCGGTTGAGGCGAATCGCTTTATGCCGCGCGTCATCGAGCTCTTCGGTGAAGCGTCGGATGCTGATCGACTTGCCGACACCGGTGCTTCCGACAACCAGGGCAAGCCCCTGGACCTCGAGCCACATGCGCAGTCCATGCCCGAGGTCTCGCTGAGAAGACGAGTCGAACATCCGCCTGGCGTGCACGTTCTTGCGAAAGGGCACCCCGGTCAGGCCGAAGTGGGCGCGCAGCCGCTGCTTGTGCACGAGCTTCATGGTGGGTGTGTTCACGACATCACCTCACGGAGCTGCTCGAGATAGAAGCGCGGATGCAGCCCCGTGCCGACACGGTCTGCCAGCGCGTCCAGCTCCAGCTCCGAGCGGTCGACGTCGAGCGGTCCGAACTGCGCGAGCCAGGCGCGCACCTCGAACTCGTCCACCACACCTTCGTCGAGCCGCTCGGTCAGCAGCGTGGTGATGGCATTGATGTTGTCGTTACGGCGTGCGTCCGCATCGGCCTTCCACCGCTTGGGATCGGGCTCTGGGAGTGCGCCTTGCTCGTGGTGTTGACGAACAAGATGGCCAAGCCAGTCGCCGGTGGGCTCGGCGCCCTCATCCCTGGTGACATCGGGGGTCTTCGGTCGCGGTCGCCGCCACGGCTCGACCTCGAAGGGCCGCACCCGCTCTCGCAGGCGACCGTCCTGGTGGATCTCTACCTCGAGCATGTCTTCGGGGTCGTAGCGCACATCGACGTACCGACCGGCTGGTGCAGGTCCGACCTGGTACTTCACGCCGTGCAGCGAGACGATGCCGGACTTGTCGGCCTTCCGGCGCTCCTTCCAAAGGAACGCGAGCCGCAGCTTCTCCTCATCGGCGTAGCGCACATTCTCGATACCGGCGCGCCAGCGGTCGAGCGGCGTCTGGCCGGTCTCGCCGTGGACCTTCTTGTTGTACTCGACTGTGATCCAAGCTGCGAAGGCATCATTCAGCTCGGCCAGCGTCTCGATCTTCGAGGCGGCCACCTCGGCGATGAAGTTGCGCTTGCAGAAGCGATTCCATGCCTCGATTTTTCCGTGGCCCATCGGCCGGTAGCGCTTGGTGTAGACGATGCGCTGCATGCCGAGCGTGGCTACGATCTGCTTCATGTGGCGGGACCGATAGACCTGGCCGTTGTCGTAATAGACGCGCCCGCAGACCCCGTAGAGCTGCAAGGCACGGCGGAACACGAGCTCGAGTGCGGGTAGATCGCCCTTGAAGCTGAAGCGGCCAGCGAGGAGCAGGCGGGAGTGGTCGTCGATGAAGGCGTAGAGCCATGTTCGGCGGACCTTTCCAGGGCGTGCGGGGTCAGGCAACCACGGTCCCGCAAGCATATCCGACTGCCAAAGCCCATTAGGCGCCGCAGCCTCAAAGCGGTCGAGGTC
>CAYYHT010000362.1:0-6219 GCA_964471355.1 uncultured Enterobacteriaceae bacterium | reverse complement strand
GGAATGCCCCCTGGAAAGAGGTCTTCCGCCGACCGAGACTCTGGAAGATGGTGCAGCACGCCGCGCAGGTGGTGCTGGAATGCCCTACCCAGCGGCAGTGCCCGAGCGAGCCAGCGCTGCACCGTCCTGCGCGACGGCTTGTCATCGAGGTCATCGAACAGGGCGACGTAGCGGTGCAGACCCACGCCGGCGTCGAGCCACGCGAACAGGCTGAGCGCGACAACGAGGGCGGAGTAGCGCAGCCCGAGGTCATCTGGCGGTCGGCTGTGCTGCGTCCGATTGGTTCCGCGCAAACGCCAGCGCTGCTTGTCGACGATGAGCTGTACGAGGCGGCCGCCATCCATGTCGTAAGGGTAGACGCGGAGCTGACCGTGGGCGTGCCAGCCAGGACCTGGACGGGTGCCCCGATAGGTGAAGGTGCCGTCGTCACGCATCTTGTAGCCCAGCTTCAACACCGCGAGGCCATGGCCAGCGACATGGCGGACGAGATCGAGCTGGAGGGAGGGCACGATGACGAGTAGCGCCCCCGCACCCCGCTGAGCGAAAGGGGACACCCCTCTCGCGCTCACCCCCGGCAGCCCGAGAGCCTGCGGCCTCGGTCCACCACCTGGAGCTGTCTCGCCGAGGGCTACCGGTGGCGGTGGCTGGGATCTGCGTGCGCGAAGCGAGACGAGGAGGCGCTTAGGCGGTGGTGGTTACCGGGATGGGACACCGGACCCCTTTCAGCACCCGTACAGCGCTTGCTATCAAGAGTTTGGTGCGAAGAGGACTCCCAGGCGAGCCGACATCAGCCTTGACTGTGTGATCGACGGCGACTGTGATCCTGGACAGGCCGTCGCCTTCGGCCAAGCGGACCAACTGGAGCCCGGGCTAAATGGTGATTTCTTGTGCCCCGAAGTGGACTTTCAGACCGCTGACAACGAGCAATGGCTCACGGATCTATACTTGCCTGGCAAGCATGCTGGGCGCCTGCGTTGAGACGTCTATCTATCTCGATAGTAAGGAAATCGATTCAATCAGGCGGTAGAACCCGGTGGTGGGGTTGCGCCCGGGCTCTTCCATCGATTCCGCGTCTGAATCGAGTCTTCGCGCCCGTTTGGATGCGGCGTCGATACCCTCCACTAGGTCGTCAAATTCCAGACCCTTGTCGTAGCCGGGCATGTGCGAGTCTCGCAGCATTTTGAAAAGGTCGTCCCTGTGGCGCGCCCCGGGACTGTCGCGGAAGTGCAATAGCAGCCAGAGCTCGACGCATGGATTCGATACCGCAAGCTCGTATCCGTTGTCTCTCGCCATCGTGCAAGCTTCGTCGAAGCGCTCGTGCTCGTCCCGGTCGAATACGCACCAGACCTCGTCGAAGGCCTCGGGGTGCCCCTTTGAATGAATGTCTTGTGCTCTCGCGATTTCGACCAACCGTCGAGGATCGCCGCGTTTCCGGGCAATGCGCACGGAGACCGACATGTTGCGCACGTGGCGTTGGAAGCCAACGATGTACTGCGGCTCTGTCTTCTCGCCCTCACAGACGACCAACAGCCGACGGCTAACCTGACGACGGGCTGCGCGACGTTGGATGGGCCGATCGTCGCCTCGGCGTCGTCTCGTCATTCCGGGACGACCTCATCGACCGGAGTGATGGCGAAGCTGCCAGGAATGGGAACCCCGCCGTATCGGCCCTGCAGGTAGCCCCGCTCCAGGTTCTCGGTCTTGCGTGGATGGAAGTCTGTCAGGGGGTAGAGGGTGGTGGCTCCGGAGGAGTCCTTCTCGGTCAGCCACACCTGATCTCGCCGCAACAGCGGATCGCCGAGTGCGTTGCCCAGCAACGTCGAATCGTGCGTCGTCAGGATCAACTGCGCGTGATTGGGATTGAGGAGAGGGTCCTGGAATATCCGGATGATCTCGGCTGCCAGTAGCGGGTGCATGCTGGACTCCAGCTCGTCGAGGAGCATGGGGTACCCGAGCTGCAGTGAGGTGACCAGCAGTGGGATCAACGACACGAGTTTTCGCGTGCCGCCGGATTCCAGTTCAAGCGGTAGAAAGTGACCGTCTGGGTCGATGCTGCGGTGCCGAAGCGCCAGCACCGAGCGTCCGCCTGCAGATACCTTGCCACCGACCGCTTCCTCCGGATCGACGACGACGAAATCTTTTATCCCCAGGTCGGCTGCCCGCAGGAGAGAGAGCACAGCTTCCCGCCGTCGTTGGTCCGCTTCGCTCTGGTCTTCCTGGTCTTCGCCTAGCGGCCTGAAGAAGGACGCTGCAAAGCCGATGTCGCGCTCGTGCTCCGGTACGGCTTCCGCGATCAGCCCGGCGGGCACGATGAAGCGCCCGACCAGCGGCATCAGCTGTGCGTGGTTCATCTGGGCTGCTGCAGAGAGAAAGAGCGCGTTCGGACGCGTCATCTCGGCAATAGACTTGTTGTGTCCCTTGAACTCACGGCCGAACTCGAATTCACCGCCCTCGCGTGAGAACCAGAGCTGACGCCGACCGTGGGGCCAAGCGTACAGCCATTCTTCGAGCACCATGTCGTCGTCGACCACGAAGCCATACCGCATGCGCACCCCCTCGACCAGCAGGTCTGCCTCATACAAGGACGGGGCGTCGCCGGCGGCCTCGTTCAGCGCGAACGGGCTCCTCGGGACACCGCCTTTCGGATCCCACTGACGGGCTGATGAGACGACCGCCGTGCCCATGAACAAAAGCGCCAACAGAACGTTGGTCTTACCAGATGCGTTCGCGCCGTAGATGGCGACCACGGGCAGCAGGGCTTCGTCCAGGCCTTCAACGTGAATAGAGCTCGATTCGTCCTGCAGGTGCGTTGCAGCTGTCAGGGACAAGACCTGCTCGTCGCGGAGAGAACGATGATTCTCGGTGCGGAACTGAATCAGCAAAGGGCCCCCAGAGCGTTACCTAGCGATACTCTAATCACCAAGTTTAACTAAATCACGCGAATTTCGTGCTCAAATCGCGTGTCGTGTGCGTTTTAGTCCGTGGCTGCCTGTGCGGCCTTGGCATTCATCCAGCTGCTAGACTCGCAGCTCATGCTGTTGTTGCTCACCAGTTGCTTCCTCCTAGGCCAGGGCATGCAGGCTCGTGAGGCCACCGAGTCCCATCTGGAGAGCTCGTACTTCAGGCTGGACACGTACAAGAATGTGAACGGGCAATATCCACCTCGGACCGGGAAGACGGCGGAACTGCTCGGAAGGTTTGGAATCGATGGGTGGAAGCGTCAGTTGCTGTACGAGCCAAGCGCCGATCACCAGTCCTATACGCTTACGTCCCTCGGAGCTGATGGGGTGGCCGGAGGCGTCGGGGACGACCTCGACCTGGTCGTCACGGTCAGTCCGTCTGGAGAGGTCCGCTCGCCAGGATTTGAGATCTTCAAGTAGCCTACGGGTCGGCGTCGTCCGAAACAACGTCCCAAACAGGGTCCATCCACCCCTCGGTCGTCTCGCACTCGACGGCACCGTCTTCACCGGGGGCGCAGGTTGTCGTGGTCCCCACCATGCCAGGCAGAAATCCCGGTTGGTTGGTCTCGGATGCAGTCACAGGAATGCCCCAGACCTCAGCCAGCTGTCGAATCAGACGCACCCCGTCCTCGCCTTGGGCCACATCACATCCGTGCAGAACGGCCTCGGAGTCTTCGTCGAACGCGTCCCGTAGGCGTGCCAATGTCTGCGTGACACCCTCGTCACACTGTCCCGAGGTGTTTTCGTCGCCACAGAGCCGATCGACCTCCAGCATGCCTGGCTGCGCTCGTCCGCCCGTCGCCAGCCAGCTGCAAGACACGCTCATCGACTACATCATGGCGACACTGGGTATCGACGACGAGGCGTTCTCCGCCGCGTTCGAGGCTCGCCTTCGCAGTCCCGACGGTCTGTTCAAGGGTCCCTACCTGCGTCTCGGCTTGCCCTTCGCCTCCGCCGGCCCCGGCGAACAGGTCCCCCTGGCCATCGCTCCGCCATTCACGCCCTACGCCCACCAGCTCCAGGCCTTTCGCCAGCTCGACTCCCAGGGTGGTGAAGACTGCGCCAATACCCTGGTGACGACGGGAACCGGCTCGGGCAAGACCGAGTGCTTCCTGTACCCCATCCTCGACCACTGCCACCGCAACCGGGATCGAGGCGGCATCCAGGCCATCATCATCTACCCGATGAACGCGCTGGCTACCGACCAGGCGCGGCGTCTGGCCCAGATCATCGATGGGGACGACCGGCTGCGCGGCAACGTGACCGCGGGTCTGTATGTCGGCGGCGGCGACAAGGAGCTGCCGACCCAGATGAGCCCGACTCGGCTCATCGAGAACAAGCGCCGCATCATCGACGACCCGCCGCACATCCTGCTGACCAACTACAAGATGCTCGACTTCATGCTGCTTCGGCCCAACGAGCGGCGGATGTGGCAGCACAACGGGCCCGAGACCCTGCAGTACCTGGTCGTCGATGAGCTGCACACCTTTGATGGCGCGCAGGGCTCGGACGTCGCCTGCTTGATCCGACGACTCAAGGCGCGGCTGTCGATTCCCATTGACCACCTGCTGTGCTCTGGGACCTCAGCCACCATTGGCTCGTCGACTGATCCGGCGACCTTCGCCAGCCTGGCCGCGTTCGCCGAGACGGTCTTCGGAGAGCCCTTCGAGCCGTCGAAGGTCGTGCGCGAAAAGCGGCTGGCACTGCACGAGTTCCAGCGTGCTCCCGGCGGTCAGGCGCCGCTTCCCGCCCAGTCTCCAGAGCTGCTGAGCTCGCTGCGTCCGGGGACCTATGTCACTCCCGAGCTGTGGCGCAACGCCCAGCGCTCCCTGTGGCTGGACAGTGCGGTGGACGACCCGGTAGCACTTGGCCAGTCCCTGCTGGCCCACCCATTCCTGCACGCGCTTCTGGCGGTCATGGACGGGGAGGTGCACACCCTCGCCCAGATCGACGCCGGTCTGGCTGAACACATCGGGCCATGGGCGAGCTTGCCAGTCGAGCTCCGTCAGGCACTGCTCGTGAGCTTCATTGGAATCATCAGTGAAGCGAAACGAGACATCGGCGGCCACCAGATGCCTTTGCTGGCGGTACAGCTACAGCTGTGGGCCCGCGAGCTGACCCGCCTGATGCGCGAGCTTCCAGACCAGGCGGAGGGGACCGAGCTCCCTCCCCGAGCAGGGACGCATATGCCAAATGATGCAGGGCAGAAGATTGGTGATGCCCAGCCAACCAAGCCCACCGCCGTCGGTCTGTTTGCGAAGCTGGCTCTCCGTACCCTGGCGCCCAGTGTGGCGAACGCGGTCGATGTCATGCAGCGCGCGAAGAAACAGAAGAATGACGGGAAGTAGCGGCCAAACGGCCACGCCACCAGTTTAGCGCCCATTGCCACGCTGATTGTCCAAAGGCCCCAGCGCCTCGCGTCCTATGACGCAAGGCTGTGCGATGCTCACTGCCCCGACAACCTCAAAGGAGCCCTCGATGGGTGAGAATCTAGCCTGGCGCAAGAACCTCGAGGCACTGCGAGAAGACTGGGAAGCTGCAGAGCTGTCGGACTTGGACTTCTTTGTCGGCGTGATAGACGGATCAACACCCGCAACCGCGGCAGAGGCGCTTGTCGTCATCGGCGAGCGCGCAGCGAGCAAGTTCGATCTCTGGTTCACCATGCGCTTTGGTGACCAGATTCCAGAGCGCAAACTCTACTTCAACTTCTCGACCGCCAAGACCCAAGTCGGTCTGGACTCGCAACACCGACTGCGAGAGGCCTTTCACCGCGCCGTCTTGAACCGTCGAGAGCCACTCTAGACGGGTTCGAGTCGATATCGCCTCCAACAGTCCGAAGTGCTCCGCCACATCCGTCCTTCCTGACATCGCGCAACCCAACGCACATCATCTGGAGGCCCCGATGCCCGACCTAAACGCGTTCGTACTGGACACGCCTCGCCCCCTCCCTGTCATCTTGCTTTTGGACTGCTCATCCAGCATGTCCGGAACCAAGATTGATGCCCTCAACGCTGCGGTTCGCGAGCTCACGCAGGAGCTCGCGGCAACCAAGCAGCCGCAGGGTGAGCCCCACTTGGCGACCATTACCTTTGGGGTCAGCGTAGACCGAACGGCCCTGTTGCCTGCCAGTGAGGCCACTGTTCCTGCGCTCACCGCTGGCGGCATGACTCCCATGGGTGCCGCGCTCGACGAGCTGCTGGCACTGCTCGAAGACCGTGAGCAGATTCCTGGGCGCGCCTACACCCCCACGCTAGTCCTC
>CAYYHT010000361.1:0-7848 GCA_964471355.1 uncultured Enterobacteriaceae bacterium | reverse complement strand
AGCCTGCGTCCCTGGAATGCTGAAGGGCTGGGCGTGATTGGCGGCTCGGTGCTGGGCTACCTGAGCATCACCTTTGTCTACTACTGGTGGCACAGGTGGCGCCACGAGGTGCCCATTCTGTGGCGCACCCTGCATCAGGTGCATCACAGCCCGCAGCGCATCGAGGTCATCACCAGCTTCTACAAGCACCCCCTCGAGATTCTGTCGAACGCGTTCATCTCGACGGTCCTGCTGTTCATCGTGCTGGGACTGACCGGTCCGCAGGCTGCTGGAGCCGTACTGCTGGCCGGTGTGGCCGAGCTGTTCTATCACTGGAACGTCAAGACACCCCAGTGGGTCGGGCTGCTGATTCAGCGTCCCGAGATGCATCAGCTGCACCATGCAGCGGGCGAGCACGCCTACAACTACGGCGATCTACCCGTGTGGGATTGGCTGTTCGGGACCCTGAAGAACCCGGCAGACTTCGAAGCGCCCTGTGGCTTCCCAGAGTCCGAGCAACGACTGGCCGAGATGATGGTGTTCAGAGAAGTGGTTCGGCTGCCAGACCACCCTCATGAGTCGAGCCGCGCCATGGTGCTGCGCTGGATGCAGTCCGCCCGAGTGTGGATGACACCCCGTCGTCGAGCCGCCGCACTGGTCTTTGTCGGTGCCCTGGCCATGACGGGAGAGGCACTGAAGCTGCCGATGCTCACCGGGCTTGGCATCGCGACGGGCGCGGCTCCGTACCCAAAGGTGTTCGCCTCGCGGGACGGGCTCGAGGGCTTCTCGTCGGAGTTCGAGGTGGCCTGGACCGAGCACGGCGAGCGGCACAGCATGGTGCTGGATGCCCAGACCTATGACCAGCTGGACGGCCCTTACAACCGCCGAAATCCCTACGGTGCGGTGCTGGCGGGTGGACCCTTCTTGGTCAGCCAAGACACCACGCGACCGATGTTCGACGCCGTGGGCCACTGGTCCTTTTGCCGTCCCGGTGAGGGTGTACTGACGGAGCTTGGCGTCGCCGAGCGGCCCCAGGACGTCGTCATCACCGTGAAGCCTCGGCCGGATGCCGCTGAGACTGCCCTGCCACTGGTACTGGAGGCCCCATGTTCGAGAAGCTAGGCGAAAACGGCTGGACGTGGCGCTGGTGGACGGCCCTTCGGTTCACGCTGGGTCTGTATGTGGCCGGCCACTTCGCGCTGCTGATTCCGTGGGCTGGCGAGCTGTTCTCGGGCCAAGGCATGCTGCCCGACGGGGCGGTCTCGCCGATCTTGTACGCATTCCCGAACGTCCTGGCCATCGCAGACGGCCCGGTCATGACGACAGCGGTGGTCGTGACGGGAACACTCGCCGGCACGGCGCTGATGTGGGGCAAGTGGCCTCGGGTCGCGACGGTGGTCGCTTGGTATGCGCTGGCGTGCCTGCTGGGCCGCAATCCGCTGATCCTGAATCCTGCACTGCCGCACATCGGCTGGCTGCTGCTGTTCTTTGCCGCCGTCCCTGGTCGCTGGGAGGACGGGGAATGGAAGCTGCCCAAGGAGCTGTACGCGGCGGGCTGGCTCATGATGGGGCTGGCCATGTCGTGGAGCGCGGTGACCAAGCTTGGCAGCCCATCGTGGATCGACGGCAGCGCCCTGTTCTGGGTGTGGAACAACCCCCTGGCCCGCGACACGGTGCTGCGTGAGGCCTTGGTGACGGCTCCTTCATGGCCGCTGAAGTTGGCGACGTGGGGAGCACTGATTTTGGAGCTCGCAGCCCTGCCCGCCGCGCTGTGGCCTCGACTGCGTCCGTACGTGTGGTGGGCACTTCTTGCGATGCATCTGGGTCTGCTGATGACGGTGAACTTCACCGATCTGACCCTGGGCATGCTGGTGGTACACGCGGCGCTGTTCGATCCCAGGTGGCTGCGAGCCTACCGGCCAATCCAGTGGGCAAAGACCGCAGCCATGACACCGCCGGCCATCACGACCGCAAGTGTGGCGATCTCGAACGAGAAGGCGGGCAACATTGCAGCCGCGATGGCGCAGAGGATCAGCGCGCCGGTCAGAATCCACAGCCCCTGACTGATGCCGACCGACGCCACGCCGCTGCCGGTGGCGATGAGCAAGATGTCCGTGACGACGACGTGGTGCAGGTCCATGTCGATCCGCCAGGCCAGTACCCGGAACAGCGCCAATGACCACGTGATCACCATGAGCGTGTACATGACGCGCTGGCTGGCCACGTTGCGAAGCAGCCACCGTCGGAACAGCAAGATCTGGCCCGAGATGAACACCGCCGCAAACAGCGACACCCCTATCCCGAGCGTGTGGGTGTGGGTCAGAACGCCAATGCGGATGGCGCCGACCAAGCTGCCACCGACAACAGCCGCCGACAGGGCGAACCACGCCAAAAAGGTCACGCGCCAGCCACTGTTGACCGACATGTCCAGCTCTTCACCCAGCCGGTGCAGAGCAGCTTGCCGGCGCACCGCCACGTCCACATCGTGCGACAGCTGTCTGTAGCGCTTCTTGCCACCCGACCCGGCCAGCTTGAGCAGCTCAGCTAGCATCGAAGCGGCCTCGGTGGCGTCTCCGTGCTCGATCTGAAACGCGACCAGCTTCTCGAGACACAGCCGCAGCCGACCCCGCGCAAACGGATTTCCCGACCACTCATCGAGCGCCTGGCGCAGTCCAAAACGGCAGGCACTGCCCACTTCGGCAACGCGCCGTACATCGACCTCTTTGGCGGCCAGCAGCTCGGTCAGCTCCTCGAGCCTCACCCCCGCAACCTGGGCCAGCTGGCGACTGGTGCGGTGAAACTCGAACGCGTCGAGCGCCTCGCGAAACGCCAGGGCTGTGGGGTAGCGCATGGCCATCTCGGCTTCGGTGGCCTTGTTGGCGATGGTCGCTAGCTCGCCCGGGATCTCATCTGCGTAGTCATAGGCAACCGATGTGTAGGCCTGCAGCAGGGTCTCTTGCATCGTCTTGGCCTTGTGCCGCCCGCGTCCGGTCATCACCTGGTGCAGGGTTGCTCCCAGCAGGTACACGTCGGTGGCGACGCTCGGAGCGTCCCCGTGCACCATCTCGGGAGCCATATAGGCCGGCGTTCCTAGTGCCATGCCCGTACCCGGCTCGCCGAGTCGCGCGGCCACACCCCAGTCCACCAGCACGACCTCGCCGAAGTCGCCGACCAACACATTCTCGGGCTTGAGGTCTCGGTGCACCACGCCGCGGCTGTGTGCGTAGTGCACCGCGTTGCAGACGTCTTTGAGAATGGCCAGGTGCCGATCCAGCGTCGCTCCAACCATGCCGTCCTCAGACTTGCGGTCGCGGCGCAGTATGTCGGTCCAGCGCTCGCCATCGATGGCCTTCATGACCAGCACCGGGAAGCCATCGGCACTGCGACCCAGCATGTGCACGGGCACGATGTTCGGATGCTGCAGATCGCCCACAATGCGCGCTTCGCGGAGCAGCGCTTCGACGTTTCCATCCTCGACCTTGTGCAGCCGCTTCACCGCGACCTCGCGCTGCAGCGATGCCTGGCGCGCCCGCAACACGCTGCCCATGCCTCCCTTGCCTAGCTCTTCGCCAAGCTGAAGCTCGACCGCCGCCTTGGCGCCATCTCCGACCGAGATCTCGGGCAGCGCCTCCAGATCTGGGTGCAGGGCCGTGCCCACCGGCGGCGGCAGTGTCACGTCGACGTCGGGATGAGCCTTGTAGGCGCTGGGCGTGATCGTGGTGCGACCATCGAGCTGACCGGCGATGCCCGTGCGCACCAGCGTCTGCCAGATCGAATCGAAGTTCGGTCGCTCGATCTCTGCCAGCTTCTTCCTCCCCAAAGGAAGAATAGGCGATCTGGCTGCAAGGAGAGGCGGTCGTCTCGCTTAGCTCAGCGGAAGCACCTGATCGGTGAAGCTGATGCCGTGGTCCCTAAGCTGCTGCAACACCGGTCCATACACATCGGGCACGGTCGGAATCACCACGCCGCGGCGCTCGATGACACCGTCGAGAATGAGCCCCGCGGCAATCCCGAGCGGCAGTCCGACGGTCTTTGCCATGGCCGTGCGGGCCCCATCGTCGCCCACGACCACCATCGATGACTGAACCAGCTGGGTCCGGCCATCGAGCTCGTAGGTCGTCTTGTGCAGCATCGCGACCATGTCCTTGTCCTCGGACGTGATGGACCACTTGCTCTCGAGCAGCTTCTGCAGCACCTGAGCGGGGGTGCCGCGACTCATGCCGATGGGTTCGTTCGAGAACAGCCCCAGCCAGCGCAGCTTGTCGAACTCGGCGCTGTTCATCTCCATCTTGAGGTACGCGCGCACCTTGAGCTCGACGCTCATCTCTTCGTCCCACCACAGGTAGGCGTTGACGAACTGACGCCAGGTCATGTCCTCGAGTCCCTCGACCTCGTAGGTGTCATCGGTCAGACCGAGCTGAACCAAGCAGTCCCACGCTTTGCAGAAGCCGGGCCTGCGCATGGTGCCGCGGTAGATGGTGTCGACATCGTGCAGGCCGAAGTGGCGGCGGTACTTGAGTGAGTCGCGGTTGGGGTATCCCTCGAACGCGCCCCAACCGTCGATGTGCAGCGGCTCGTAGCGTTGAAAGAGCTTGTGGTAGGGGATGTATTTGTAGCGGCCGTTGTGCTTGAACTGCACGACACCCTGGCCCGCGAGCACGACGTTGCGGGGGTTCCAGGTGAACTTGTAGTTCCACGGATTGTCGTCGCTCTCGGGCGCGATGAGTCCGCCAGTGAACGTCTCAAAGGCCGTGATCTTGGCGCCCGCATCGCGCAGCTCGTCGAGCTTTTCCATGGCGGACATGTGGTCGATGCCGGGGTCGAGGCCCATCTCGTTGAGCAGGATGACGCCGCGGGACTCGGCCGCCTGGTGCAGCTCGCGCATCTCGGGGCTCAGGTAGCTGGCGGAAGCGAAGTGCACGCCGTGCTCGACACAGTCGTCGGCCACTCGAGGGTGAAGGGGCGGAGGCAGCAGCGAGATGACGATGTCCGATGACTTGACCCGCGCCGAGCGAGCCGCCGCATCTGAGACGTCAAAGGCAAAGGCCTCGCCATTGGGTCGTCCCGCGACCTTGGCCGCAGCAACATTGGGGTCGAGGTCACCGACGGCCACATGCCAATCCCGCTCAACCGCTTGGTCGAGCAGGTGGTTGATCAGAACGGTCGAAGACTTTCCGGCACCGAGCACGGTGATGCGCTTCATTGGGCCTCCCAGGGGCGGCCGCATAACAAACTTCGAGGCAGACTCGCGGGCTCAGTGCCCGATGGGGTCATGGGCTTGATGGTTTCCGCCCACGGTGTAGCCCTCGCGGTAGCTCGACACGGCACCCAGGCGAATCTCGAAGGCCGCGTGGTCGTCGACCCCCGGCTCGCCGTCGTCAGTGAAATGGAACCAGATCGACGCCGGATGGCCATTGAGCCTGCCAACACCTTCGCCCTCGAGGGTGTCATTGCCCACCGACGGCATGCCCGGTGACAGTGCAGGGTCGTCGCTGCAGTCCACCCAGTTCACGTCTTCGAGGTGAAAGCTGCCGCCGTCCCAGTTGATCTGCAGGTGGTTGCTGTGGTGCGAACCCGCGCAGTGCAGGGTGAAGCCGTACGACACCTCGATGTCGTCCAGAACCACGCCTCCACCAGTCATGCGGCCTCGATCCGAAGCGCCGTCATCATCGGCATCGCCGTCGGGGATCAGCTCTTCGTCGTCGGTGCGGTCTAGCGGGGTGCCACCGGCTGGGGTGTCTGGTGTCTCGGAAGAACCGTCAGGCCCCTCCTCATCGACCCGGTCCAGCGGAGTCCCGCCACTGCCCTCACCCGTCGGCTCGTCGCCGTCGAACCACGGATCATCGGTCGGATCGCCGGTGGGGTTGGCCTCATCCGCGCCGTCATCGTCCAGCCAATCGCCATCGACGTCTTCAGCCGGGTCCGTTCCCGGAGGAAAGCTGCGGTCGTGATCGCCCATCAGTCCGTATTCGGAGCAGGCGGTGGTGAGCAGAAGCGTCAGGGGCAGGGACAAGCGCAGCATCGGGGACCTCGTGGGTTCGGCCGCCCAGATGCAAGGACCGTACCGGCCCATTGAGGACCAAAATGCCGGTTCTTCCGTGGGTGAGTGGGCATTTCTGCCGCACCGGGTCACCCCAGTGCCCTGGGCGGTCGACTGACCAGGCTCTGGTCAACAGTCGGGATCGTTGAATCCGATGGTCGACTCACCGGCTGGCGTGACACCATCCAGGAACTGCGAAATCTGACTCCAGCACAGAACCGGGTTGAACTCAATGGTCAAGTCTCCAACCGTTGAAAGGCCCGACAGGCCCTCGATGTTCATGAGCGAGGCATTCTCACGAAGGTAAATGGAGTCAACAGAACGCAGGCCGGACAGACCATCCAAGTGTACCAAGCTATCTACGGACTCGATTCGCAACTCCCCGCCGATGCGCTCAAGCTTCGACAAGCCGTCGACGTCAGCGACAGCAGCCCCACCGAAGCTGAAATCCCCGCCAACTTCCTGAAGTGAGGTCAACCCGTCCAAGTCAGAGAAACCTCCCAAAAGGGTGAGCGCGCCGCCGACAGACGACAGACTCGAAAGTCCATCAACGTGTTGAAGACCTCCTGCTATGAAGAGGTCTTCCTCGACCACAGTGATGCCGCCGAGGCCGTCCACGTCGATGAGCGACGGATTCGACAGGATTGTCAAATGCTTCAACGAATCCAGGCCTGCTAGACCATCTACGTTTGTGAGCACATCGTTCTGTTGAATATGAACGTAGCCTCCAACAGAGGAGAGAGAGGACAGACCGTCAACATCCACAAGCGGGGTCAGCTCGATCCACAGATCGGCGCCGATCACGTTCAGACTGCTGAGGCCGTCCAAGTCAGTCAGCGCATCGCCACGCCATATGGAAAGAGCCCCGCCCACACGTTCAACACCGGACAAACCTCGGACGTTCTCGAGCAAGTTATTGTCTTCTACCAGCAGATGGCCGTCGACAAACTGGACAGATGAGAGGCCATCAATCTGCGCCAGCACAGCATTGTCCCCGATGGCGAGGTTGCCCCCAACCGTATGTAGCCCGCTCAGGCTCGACACATCTGCGAGCAGCGGATTGTGTAGCAGCAGCAGGTCTCCCTCCACTTCCGTCAGGCATGGTAGGTCGACACGCTCAATCCAGTGTTGGGAGTCGATGGTCAATGAGCCAGCAATCACCTCGCACTGCCCCGCGGCCGCCAGATCGTCCTCACTCGTGATGATTACATCACCTACACAGACGCGCGGTTGTTCACACACCACAGGTGCGGGATCCTCAAGACCAACGCAGCCAACACAAAATGGCAACACCGAAATGAGTCGGAACAATGAATCACGAACTGACGCCCAAATCCGCAACCCGCCTTCCACGACCCGTATACGGCATCGCCGCAATTCGCTTCCGTGCAACGTCGCCGTTCGCATCAGCTTGTCGTCTGGTACTGTGGGGCCAACTGCCGCCCCAATTCGTTAACGTTGCCCGTCACCTCGAGAGACGGAGTACCCATCTCATCAAGATGGTAGTCACCAACGGCAATAAAGTACTCGTTAGCTGACATATTGGTACTGCCTATGCTAACCCTGTTCACACTCCGCCGCGCCGCGTATGGCAGGACCGGTTCCAGAACAGTCCCAAACGAGTTGTTCCGAATCGTGAGCAGTCCCCAGACAGCCCAACCCGTCAGGATGGGCACGAGCGTGCAGTCATCGATATCGGGAAAGCTGGGCGGAAATCCGAATAACCCTGGTTCACCACACGGCCACAAGCGTCGATGTTGCACATCCCTGAAGTCGTTGTCGTGGATGTTCACGCACTGAGATAGCCGGCTCGGAATCGCCTCGCCAAC
>CAYYHT010000360.1:5565-7851 GCA_964471355.1 uncultured Enterobacteriaceae bacterium | reverse complement strand
AACAGGTTGAACTGTTCGGCCACATGGAAGGGGGCATAGAACGGCAGCAACACGCCGCCAGAGCCGACGCGCAACGTCGTGGTCTGGGCTGCAATCGCGGCGATCATCACCTCGGGGGCGGCAGAACCCAGCGCCTTGTCGCTGTGGTGCTCGGCCACCCAGAAGCGGTGGTAGCCCCAGGCCTCGGCGGATTTGGCGAGCTCGACGGTGTGGCGCACAGCATCGACGGGGGTGCTGCCAGAAGAGACGGGGGACTGACACAGAATCGAGAGTTTCATCGGTTCCACTTCCCGCCGACGCGCACCACGACAGCCCCCGGCAGCGCATCAAAGCCCACCGAGTCCTCCATCTGTTTGATCATGCGCAGGCCTCCGCCGTAGATGGGATCGGGGTTGGCGAGCAGCCGTTCGGCGTGGGCGCTCTGGCCGGCATCGAGCAGTGCGTGGTACTGGGCCCAACAGGCGAGCCCCTCCATATATTGGCGATGAACCGGCTTTTTCGGGTAGTTGTCGAACTGCCACAGGTGGACCAGCTCGTGCACAGCGGTGCCGTAGGCCTCGGCTCGGGGCAGTCCGGTCTCGAGGTAGATGCCGAACTCGTGCTTGTCGCCCATGAACTCGACGCCCTTGCGGTAGGTGGTCGTTCGCACGCTGAACAGTCCGCGTTCTCGTTGGTCGAAGCCGGGAGTCGCGACGAATGCCTTGCCCTGAATCTCGGCGATTTCGTCGGCGCCCACTAGGTGAAAGGGGCATTCGGGACTGGGACGCATGGCCCAACGCAGGCGCTTGCCCATCCACTGGCGCGCCTGAATCTCAAGCTCGAGCGCCACGGCAATGTCGGTCACCGCGGTCGCTCGGCACTCGTCGCATGACACGCGCCCGTCGGGGTAGGTGAAGCCGTCGCCGCTGACCGGTTGGGCACAGAAGTCGCACTTCTCGGCGTCGTGGGTGCACTCCATGCAGAACCGGCGATCGGGCCAGCGGTCGAGCGAGAAGCTCTTGCGTCCCAGCACATCGCCGCACGAGTGGCAGGTCGGAGCCTCGTTGTAGCAGTCGCGGCACCACGTCATGCCGCCCTGTTCGAGGGCGCTGAGAGAGGGCACTCCGCAGCGCTGGCACTGCTTGGAGTCGTCTTTGCACTGAGAGCAGAAACAGCCGACCTTTTCGTGCTTGTAGTAGCGACCCGTCAGGATGTCCCGGCACAAGCCGCACTTCTCAGACTTGTCGAAGCACTCGTTGCAGTACTCCTGTCCACTCCAACGTCGGGGATCGAGGGACGGTCGTTTGCACAACCCACAGGTCTCGATGCCCGATTGCTGGCAATCCGAGCAAAGATGGCGTCCATCGGGCCACTTGGTGTACCGACCCGTGATGTTCGAAGCGCAATATGAGCAGGAAGGTTGCATTGCGGGCACAATAGCGCGCCACGACGGAGACCCCATGAGAGTCCAGACCTTTCTGATTGCTATGTCCCTTGTTGCCGCAGTCGGCTGCGACTCGTCTGTTGCTGACGGCGAGGCGGTCTACAACATCAAGTGCATCACCTGCCACGGCGCCAATGGCACCGGCGAGGCCGAGACCAGCGTGCCTGGCGCCCAGGACCTGGCCACGGTCGTGCCGTCGTACGCCACCGACGCCGAGCTCGAGGCCCTCATCGACAGCGGCACCACCGACGATGGTGACGGCGTGTCCATGCTGGGCGTGACGATGACCGACGAAGAGAAGGCAAACCTCATTGCCTACCTGCGGGCGTCGTTCCCATAGGGCCTACTGCCCTCGAATGAGTCCTGCACCGGCGATGAACGCGCCGGTGATCATTGCGCCCTGGTAGATGTTGTAGGCCTCGCCGGGGCCAGCGGCTTGCCAAGATGCCCAGGTCAGCGCAAAGCCAACGGCCGACACGAATAGGCCGAAGAGCACCGTGCCGTTGAGCAGCGTCGGCCCGTTCTTCATGCGCTCGGCACGCTGTTCGGCGTCGCGACTCTCTTGTTCGATCTCGTCGCCACGGCTGGCGAGGTCTTCCATCATCGCCCGCTCGACCTCGTCCGTGGGGATGTCCGGACCGTCGTAGTCGGGAAGCGGATTCTTCTGTCCGATTCCGAATGGGTTCTTCTTCTGGGCCATGCGCTCCTGTAAACGGGCGAGACGAAGCTCGCCCCTCCTTGTGCGGCAAGGAGCGGTGGACGGGCGAGACGAAGCTCGCCCCTCCTTGTGCGGCAAGGAGCGGTGGAGGGGCGAGACGAAGCTCGCCCCTCCTTGTGCGGCAAGGAGCGGTGGACGGGCGAGA
>CAYYHT010000360.1:0-5465 GCA_964471355.1 uncultured Enterobacteriaceae bacterium | reverse complement strand
GCGGTGGACGGGCGAGACGAAGCTCGCCCCTCCTTGTGCGGCAAGGAGCGGTGGACGGGCGAGACGAAGCTCGCCCCTCCTTGTGCGGCAAGGAGCGGCGAGCTTTGTCTCGCCGATCAAGAAAGACCGCGCCTTGTCAATGGACTGACCACTTGATAGAGAACTCTCTACCAGATGGTAGAGAACATTGTCGACTGCTCCAGATTCCCATCCCACCGACGTCCGCACCCGCATTCTGCTCGAGGCGACACGCCTGTTTGCCGAGCGTGGCTACAACGGAACGTCGATCCAGATGATCTCGCAGGCCGCCGGAATCAAGCGGCCGACCCTGGTCTACCACTTCGGCAGCAAGGATTCGCTGCGCGAAGCCGTGCTGGGTCAGCTGGTCAAGCACTGGCAGGCCGAGCTTCCTCGCTTGATGGCAGCGGCCTCGGACGGCGGACCGCGGCTCGATTCGCTGATGCGGGCGCTGTTTCAGTTCTTCCTCGAAGACCGCAACCGCGCTCGCTTGGTGCTGCGCGAGATGCTCGACGCCCCCGACAGCCTGACCGTCGAGCTGCGCCGAGAGCTGCAGCCTTGGACGCAGTTGTTGGTCGATGCCATGCGCACCGCCCAAGGACAGGGTGTGATTCGGCACGACGTCGACATCGAGAGCTTCTTGCTTCTCATCATCACCACCTCGATTGGGGTGCTTGCCATTGGCGACCGCACCAAGGCGCTGGTGCCTCCAGAACCCGGCATTGACGACCAGCTCATGGAGCTGATTCGCATCGCCAAGACCTCTTTGTTCACTCCTAGGGAGTCCTGAAATGGCCAACTTCTACGACGACAACGCCGACCTTCGCTTCTATGTCGAGCGCGGCATCGACTGGGAGCCGATTGTTCGGCTCACCGAGTACGATTTTCAGGCGGCCGACGGCCACAAGGACACGGCTGAGGCGGTCGACTTCTACAAAGATGTGCTCGAGATGATCGGCGGCTTCGTCGGTGACGAGATCGCCCCAAAGTGGAAGGAGCTCGACCAGGCCAAGCCCAAGATTGTCGACGGCGAGGTCGTGTACCCAGCGGTCTTCGATGACCTGATGGAGCAGATCAACGAGCTGGGCATTCACGGGCTGTGCATGCCGCGCGAGCTCGGTGGCATGAACGCTCCGCTGATGATGCTGCAGATTCTCAATGAGCTGTTCTGCCGCGCCGACGTCAGCATCGGTGCCCACAATGGCTTTCATGGAGGCATGGCTCTGGCCGCCCTCTCTTATTCGGTGCTCGAAGGCACCACCGAGTTCGCCGACGAGCCTCTGGGCATCACCAAGACCCGATTCCGCGAGCTGATCGACGAGATCATCGAGGGCAAGGAATGGGGCTCGATGGACATCACCGAGCCCGACGCAGGCAGCGACATGGCGCAGCTGCGGTCCAAGGGCGAGCAAGACGACGAGGGCAATTGGTTCGTCACCGGCCAGAAGATCTTCATCACCTCGGGGCATGGCAAGTGGCACTTCGTCATCGCCCGCACTGAAAAGGCGGCGGACACCGAGGACGCATTCGCGGGCCTCAAAGGGCTGTCGATGTTCCTGGTGCCGGCGTTTGAGCGCAACAAGAAGGGCAAGATCGTTCGCACGACGACGACGCTCGATGCGGTCGAAGACAAGCTGGGCCACAACGGTTCGGCGACGGTCGCCATCAGCTTCGAGCGCTCGCCGGCCATGCTCATTGGCAACCGAGGCGAGGGCTTCAAGTACATGCTCATGCTCATGAACGGCGCCCGCGTTGGTGTCGGCTTCGAGAGCTTGGGTCTGTGCGAGGCCGCCCGACGCCTTGCGGTCGACTACGCTGCCGAGCGCGTCAGCATGGGCAAGACCATCGACAAACACGAGATGATTGCGGACTACCTCGACGAGATGGCCACCGATTGCCAGGCCATCCGCGCTCTGGCGGTGCATGCCTGCTGGCACGAAGAGATTGCGCGCAAGACGGACATGATGCTGAAGTTCCGCCCGCCCTCCGACCCGGCTGAGCTCGAGCAGCTGCGCAAGACCGAAAAGAAGCACAGCCGCCGCAGCCGTCACCTGACTCCTCTGCTCAAGTACTACGCGTCTGAAAAGGCGGTCGAGATGGCTCGTCTGGCCATCCAGATCCACGGCGGCGTGGGCTACACCAAGGAATATGGCGCCGAGAAACTGCTGCGCGATGCCGTCGTCATGCCAATCTACGAGGGCACCAGCCAGATTCAGGCGCTGATGGCGATGAAGGACAGTCTGGGCGGCGTGGTCAAGAATCCCCGTCGCTTCCTGGCCCGTGGGGCCTCGGTTCGTTGGAAGGTGATGAGTGCTCGAGACCCGCTCGAGAAGCGCGTGGCCAAGCTGCAGCACATCGAGCACAGCACCATCCGCTTCTTGCTGACCCGGCTGACGGCCAACAAGCTGGGCGAGCTTCCGAGCCACAGCCCGGGGGAGTGGGGCAAGGTCATGACCGGCTGGGATCCCAAGAAGGACTTCGCGCTGGCGATGTTGCATGCCGAGCGGCTGATCAAGATCCTCATCGACGTCGCTGTCGCCGAAGAACTCTGGGAGCAGGCGGTGAAGTTTCCAGAGCGCCGAGAGCTGCTGGAACGGTGGCTAGAGCGGGCCGAGCCTCGTGCTCGCTACCAGCAAGACATCATCACCACCACCGGTCTGCGGCTGCTGTCGACGCTTCACGATATTGAGCCCGGCTCGACCGAACAGCAGGCTGCTGCGAAGTAATGGAAGGCTCGACCATGGGCGTCTCAAAGAAACACATCCTGCAGCAGGGACCGGTCATTCGGTCCTTTCTGTCGGCGGCCGCTGCGGCGCTGACCCAGAAGCCAAGCTCGGGTCTCGACACTCCGACAGCGCTGCTTCACCGCACGGTGCCTCCCCGCGATCGGGCCATGGTGCGGGACTACGTCAAGTGGACTGGCGGGTCATCGGCGTCGTACAAGAACGTGCTGCCCTCGCACCTGTTCCCACAGTGGGGCTTTCCGCTCATCGCCAAGACGCT
Source organism: uncultured Enterobacteriaceae bacterium (assembly GCA_964471355.1). Classification (GTDB taxonomy): domain Bacteria; phylum Myxococcota_A; class UBA796; order UBA796; genus CAYYHT01. The sequence continues at coordinate 2,444 of CAYYHT010000360.1, read as the reverse complement.
CGATGGCATTCCCTACGACATGAAAAAGGTGCTCAACGGTGGGTGCCGCATCGAGATCAACGGACCGCTGCCCTCTGGCGAGCCGCTCATCATGGAGGCTTGTCTGCAGAGCATCGATGACAACGGCCGACGTGCGGTGCTCAAGCAGCGCTTGGTGACCGGCACGGCTTCATCGCCAAATGCGCTGGTGACCTATGGCTACGCGATTGTGCCCACCGGGCAGCGCGAGCCTGGGGCGGCCAAGCCCAAGAAGAAGGAGCGTCCGCGTGTGCCCGACAACGCGCGCGAGATCGCCCGCCGCAAGCTGCATCCCAACAGCGGATGGGAGTTCGCCTTGCTTACCGGTGACTTCAACCCGGTGCACTGGGTTCGTCCCTACGCCAAGGCCGCGGGTTTCCGCAACTGCATCCTGCACGGCTACGGCACCCTGGCCATCGCCATCGAAGCCCTGAATAAGGTGCAATTTTCCGGAGACGCGAGCCGACTTCAGACCATCGACGTCAAGTTCGTCCGTCCCCTCGTCCTCCCCCAGACCGTCGGCGTTTACGTGCTCGGAACGGGAGAAATTTTCGTCGGAGACCACCCCGGTGGTCCCGCCTACATGACTGGAGTGTTTACCCATGGCTGATCGACTCATTCAGCTCTCTGCCAACCCCACCACCCGCCGGCTGATCACCAGCTTGGGCCTGCCGGTTCCGCTCCCACAGCCGCTGCGTCGCGATCCCCATCCGTGGACAGAGCGCCCACTTCAGGGCCGCGTCATCACCATCGGTGGCGACGGCGACCTCGCCGAAGTCCTGGCCGAGACCTTGACCCAAGCAGGCGCCGACCCCTACCTGACTGGCGGCCAATCGGACGTCTGGGACCGCGCTGGCGAAGCATGGGGCCGACCGGCTCGCGTGCTGGCTCCAGGCGAGGTTCCCGAGCGCCGCGAGAACGCATTTGTGTTCGACGCGACCGCGCTCAAGACCCCGGCCGACCTGCGTCAGCTGTACGATTTCTTCCACCCGCGCATCCGTGGACTGGCCAAGTGTGGGCGCGTCATCGTCATCGGACGTCCGCACAAGGACGCCAAGACCGCCCTCGCCGGTGCCACTCAGCGTGCGCTCGATGGCTTCGTCAAGAGTGTCGGTCGCGAAGTCGGCCGCAAGGGCTCCACCGCGACCTTCATCACCGTGCAGGTGGGCGCCGAGCAAAGGCTTCCGGCCGTATTGCGCTTCTTCCTGTCCGACCGTGCGGCCTATGTGAGTGGCCAGGTGATTCGCGTCACCAAGAGCATCAAGAAGGCCGAAGCCCGTCAGGTGCGTCCCCTGCAGGGCAAAGTGGCGCTGGTCACGGGCTCTGCGCGTGGAATCGGTGCGGCAACCGCCCGCACGCTCGCTCGCGAAGGTGCCAAGGTCATCGTGTTGGACATCCCGTCAGCAGCGGCACCGGCGAGTGCCGTGGCCGCCGAGGTCGGTGGTGCTGTATTCCTGATCGACGTGACCGAAGAGGGCGCTCCGGCGCGCATTGCCGCGTTCGTCAAAGAGCGCTTTGGCAAGCTCGACATCCTGGTCAACAACGCCGGCATCACCCGCGACAAGACGTTGGCCAAGATGAAGCCCGAGTGGTGGGACCAGACCATTGGCGTCAACCTGATCGCCGTGGCCGGACTGACCGATGCGCTGCAGCCGCTGATGAAGAGCGGTGGGCGGGTCGTGTGCCTGTCGAGCATCGCCGGCATCGCGGGCAATGTGGGCCAGACCAACTACGCCGCCAGCAAGGCCGGCGTCATCGGCTTTGTCGAGACCTTGGCTCCCAAGATGGCTCGCAAGGGCATCGCCGTCAATGCGGTCGCTCCGGGCTTCATCGAGACCCGCCTGACCAAGGCGATTCCGATTGCCACGCGCGAAGTGGCTCGTCGGTTGGCCAACCTGTCCCAGGGCGGCTTGCCTCAAGACGTGGCCGAGGTGCTGACCTTCCTGTCCAGTCCCGGAGCTTGCGCCCTCAACGGCCAGATCGTCCGCGTGTGCGGTGGGAACTTCGTCGGAGCCTGAGCCCGCCTACTTACCGGCTTCGGCTCGCCAGTCCGCCATGAGCGTGGGATCAAACTGCATGCTCTGAGCTGCGGTCAGTGGTCGGCTCATCAAGATCGGCACCGGGCCGTGGCGCAGCTCTGCGCTCAGTGCTCGAGCGATGAACACGGCGCCGCCTGCAGATAGGGGCCCGTCTCCGTGCCAGCTGTTCGATGCGAGCACGCCGCGCACGATCTCGGTGGGCAGCCCCCACAGTCCCAGCAAGCTGGCTCCGACCTCGACATGGTCAGCGCCGAACCGGTCCCGCTCGAGCTCTGCGAGCGTGCGGGAGCTGTGGCGCCACTTCTGCAGGATGACTTCGTAGTCCTGCACGTGATTCTGGGCGAGCACCGCCACGCCGATGCTGTGCAGCAGGCCGACGGTCCCGGC
>CAYYHT010000359.1:0-7870 GCA_964471355.1 uncultured Enterobacteriaceae bacterium | reverse complement strand
TGCGGGCAAATCGCGGCTTGGCGGTCCTGGTCGCTGGCGATCTCGAGCTGTCTTCCAAAGAGATCAAGCGGGCCCGTGACCTGTACGAACAGCTTGGCGAGGTCGAGCGCTACACCAACCAGCTTGCGACGCTGTCGAACATCGCGCGCTATGTCGGCGACGTCGAAGAGGCAGTGAATCTGCAGCGCGTCGTCATGCAGAATGAGCGTGAGCACGGCTTCCGCATCGCCGAGCCTGGCGGGCTGATGTACTCCGCCCTCGAGGATCGCTCGCTCAATCTATTCGACAACTCGCTGTCCCCCGAGGGCCAGAAGGAACGCATCGCCAAGGGCGGTCGGCAGTTTGCCCCCGCCGATACCGAGGCCAGCTTCAGCGAGCATGCGGCCAAGTTGCCCAGCTTTGCGGCGCGGCCCGTCGTCATGATTTCGCCGCCGGCCTATGGCGCGTTTGCGCCGATTTTCCCCCGCGGTGCCACGTCGATTGCGTCGTTCCTCAATACCCACGGCGTGCCGTCGCTGGTGGTGCCACTGGCGCACTATGTCGACGACTTCATGGGCGCCGAGACCGCCCGGGCCAGGACCCGCGAGGTCCTCAAAGATGTGCTCGACCAGCTCAATCCAAGGGCGATTGGCCTGTCCGTGACGTTCTCCTACCTGTACCCGCGCGGCCTTGAGATGGCGCGCATGATCAAGGAAATGCGTCCCGAGATTCCCATCGTCATCGGTGGGCCGCACGTGACCTTCTACGACCGCGAGTGCCTGAACGAGGCACCCGAGATCGACGTCGTAGCCCGCGGAGAAGGCGAATGGACCGCGCTCGAGCTGTTCGAAGCCCTCGAGCACGGTCGCTCTCTCGAGCCCATCAAGGGCATCAGCTACCGAAACCCCGATGGCAGCATCAAGCGCAATCCACATCGCGCTCTGGGCAATGTGCCTGACTTGTCCGACATCGACTTCCGCCTGCTTCCAGACGCGTTCTGCAAGACCATGGAGGTCTCGGCGCTGACCAGCCGCGGGTGCGCATTCCGCTGCCGCTACTGCCACGAGTTCCGCTACTGGGGTGGAATCGTGCGCGAGCACCCCATCGAGCGAATTGTCGGAGAGCTCGAACGCATCAGCAAGGACTACGGCAACTGGCTGCGCGGCATCGACGACAGCATGCTGGACATGTACTCGCCCTACTTCATGGAGTTGATTCACGCGGTGGGGCGGTCCGATCACCTTCCCGAGAACTTCGGCTTCCTCACCCGCCTAGACACGATCAGCGACGAGGGCCTCGCGGCGATGACCCAGTACGGTATTCGCAGCCTGTCGGTCGGTGCCGAGAGCGGGTCGCAGGCCATCTTGGATGCCATGCTCAAGGAGCTCAAGGTCGAGACGATCCTGGACGCGCTTCGACGTGCGGCGGACGCCGGGGTGGGCACCAACGCCTTCTTCATCATCGGCCATCCAGGGGACGGAAACGAGGAGAGTGAGGTCACTCTCAACTTCATCGACAAGTTGTTCAAGGACGGTCTTGTCAGCTGGACAGACCTGTCTATCTTCACGCCCTATCCGGGTACGCCGTTCTACATGTACCCCGAGAAGTACGGGGTTGAGATCTTGACCAAGGAATGGAGTCTGTGGCGTCGCAGCAATCGACCCATCGCACAGCTGGCCGACTACAAGGCCGATGAAATCTACCTGAACTACCTGCGCACGCTCGAAGTTCAGGCTCGGCACCTCGCCGCTCGTGGCCAGATCGCGGCCTCCGCCAAGTGAGTCAGCCGACCCTCCCTGGGTTCGACGAGATTCGCAGCACTCGGTCCAAGCTGGCCGAGGCCACCAGAGCGCATGATCTCGCCCACGACCTAAAGAACGAACTGTTGGCCATGGACGAAGCAGACGGTGCTCGCGCGGCGAAACAGGCCGAGTACGACGTGCTCGTGCCGGTGGCCAAAGAGCAGCACCACCTCGAGCACCACCTCGAGGACTTGCTCAAGAACCAGTTCGATGACCTGATGGCCAATGACGACTTCGTCGAGATTCGCGCCGTGCTGACCCCGTTGTACGAAGCCCGCCAAGAGCTGTTTGGCCAGCTGCATCCGGCCTACCATCAGCGCTATCTCATCGAAGCCGGCGTCGAATTCATCACCAGCATGCTCGATATCGCTCGGCAGTCAACGCAGTTCGCACAGGACAACGGATGGCGCCCGGGCGATGTCGCAGGAGCGCTCGAGGTCACGGCCGAGATGCGCTCCACAATCGCCGAGGCGCTTGATCAGTTCACGATCGAGACGCTCCCGCCACAAATGCCACCGTGGCAGAACGCCGAGGACCCCAAGGCTCTGCTGGAGTCATTGATGGCCGAACTCAACGGGTACAAGGCCGACCGCGTGGCCGAGGCGCTGGTGCAGAGCAAGCAGGTCGATGAGATGCACGCCCGTTGGGATCAGATCAACGCCCACATCGAGGCCGTGACTGGCTGACTAGTCGACGAGCCGCAGAAAGCCAGCTGGCTTTTTGGCGGGCTTCTCTTCGAGCTCTGGTGGCGGCTCGGGAATGGGCATGGGCCAGAAGATGAATCGGGTCATGGCATCAAACCGGAAGGTGCATGCGTACAGCGCGTCGAAGGAGAGCTTGACCGTGAGTGTGGTCGGCGTCCAGACGGGCTCGTTGTACTGGTGGTACATGCCCTCCATCTTGATCGGTAGGTCGCGTCCGGCGTGCTGCGCGAGCACCGCAGGAGGCACACCTGAATCGGCCAGCAAGTTGCTTGGACAGATGAACATGAAGTCACATCCGACGCCGAATCCCGCCTGACAGAGCAACGCCGCGGTGTCGGCGTCGACATCGTCAAAGATCACCGTGCCGGCTGGCGACGGGGGCTTTGCGGGGGCCTCGGCCTGGGGGACGGCCACGCCGAAATCCGTCGGTGAGATCTCGAGCACTTCAGACAGCTGCATCAGCTCGTCGACGAGCATCGGCTCGGTGCCGGCGAGCAGCTTCTTGAGGTGCTTGCGCTCGATTCCGCTCTTGCCGGCCAGCACGGACACCGAGATTCCCCGCTTGTCCATCATCTCGCGGAACCACACGAGCAGTTGCTCACTCTGGCTATTCATTGTCGGTCTCCACCGCGCACGGTGCGGACGGATAACTCACCGGACGGCTGAGCCTTCAAGGGAGATAATGCAGACCATGTGGGAAGCCTCCATCGTCGTCGCCATCGGATTGACCCTGCTGCTGGTCGGCAGAAGGATCTTTGGCCTGTGGCGCCGCAATCAAGCCTTGGGCCGACTCAAGGAAGCCAACGTGATTCGCCAGACGCGAGGGGTTCGCATTGCCGGGCTGCTAACAAATGCGCCGGCGATCTCGGGCATGAATCCGCGTCGGCGCAACATCATGACCGGCGACTTGGCGCTGACTCCAAATCGCTTTGTGCTGGTCAGCAATCGAGGTCTGCTGGCCGATGTCGGCATCGCCGACGGCGGTGTGGATGCCCATGGCCGATTGTTCACCAGCGTGCGCTGTCCCGGACCTGGTCGGTTGCTGATCGAAGGGGACATCCCGCTCATGGGCAAGCCCGCGGGCCTGTTCCGATTCGAGATCAGCACCAAAGACGCGATGGAATGGGCACAGGCACTGCGGCCCTTTGTTCTTCAGACCGACGACAGCAAACACGCTGCGGTCAAGCCTCCTCCTGGCCCCGCCCCCGGTTGATTGCGGTCCACGTCAGCCATGACAGTGCGACGAAGACCAGTGCCAGCACGAACCAGCGGCTGGTTCGCATCATCCAGAAGGCGTACTCGATGACGGGTGCCCCCAGCCACTGACCGATGAGCATGACGGCGGGCACGGTGAACAGGATGCCGAGTGCATCGACTGCCACGAACTTGCGGAATCCGATGCCGCTCGCACCGGCGACAAGGAACACCGCAGAACGCATGCCCAACATGCCTCGGCCGACCAGCACCGACGCGGTTCCGTGTCGCTCGACGATAGCGCGGGCCCGCTCCAGCTTTTCCTTTCCGATCACACGGGAGATGGTCTGGTTCTCGAGCACTAGATGTCCGAGCTTGCGACCGATCCAGTACACGATGGTGTCGCGCAGCAGCACCCCTGTGCAGGCGGCTGTGGCGGCCGGAAGCCATGTGAAGGCACCGGACTGCAGCCGGACTCCGGCATACAGCAGCGCGATGTCCTCAGGCACCGGAAACAGGATGCCTGAGACAGCGCACAAGGCGAAGAGACCGGGGTAGCCAGACAGCTGTTCGAGGACGTCACGAATCACGTGACCCTACTAGCACGCCGTGGCGCTCGGTTCGCGACTGAGGCGCAACTAGGCCTTTGTGGGAAAGCGCTCCTGAAGCCAGTCGATGATGTCCCGCGACTCGAACATGGGCTCATCGTCGATGTACAGCGCAGGCACGGTCGTTCTGCCGGTCCGCTCGCGGTGGTCGAGCCGCATCTGGCGGTCTGTGCTTACGTCCCGGTATTCGACCTTCACTTCGAGCTGATCGATCGCCCGGTGCACTCGCGAGCAGAAGCCGCATGCGTCGTATTTGTACAGCGCCAAGTGCAGTGTCGAGCCGTCAGGCATCGTGTTGTTGCCGTCGCCCCCTTCACGGGACTTTGCTGGATTGTCCGAGCCCCATCCCCACATCTAGACCTCCAGTGCGTTTCTATCTGTAATCACGCAGCATGTGCGTGGCGTGCCCGACCAGGGCTTCGCGGGCCTCGGGTGCACGGAAGACTCCGATGCCATCAGGCAGCTTGAGTTGTTGCAACAGTTCGTTCGAGCAGGCGACCTCGCCCGGCTGTCCGGTGGCGGCCAGCTCGATGGCGCGAGCCACAGCGAGACCCCAGGCATCGAGTCCTTCGTCGACGTGCAGCTCGCCGCAGTCCACTCCGACAACAAGGCCGTTCGACGCGGCGTAGAGCGCGAGATCTACAGCTTCGTCTGGATTTGCAAAGCGAAAATTCGCACACATCGGGTCGGCTGCGAGCTGCAGGCCCCCATTGGTCTCGGCTGCGGCCAGCAAGTCGAGCCGAAGATCTGCCAGCTGAGCGACAGCCGCCTCGGCACCAAGGTGCGAGGCGGTGTGTTCGAAGTCCCGACAGCGTGCGACCACGACCGTGGCCAGCTGTTTTGTCAGGGGCATCTACTTATTGGTCAGCTGTTCTTCGATGTCGCGCAGCAGCTGGGCGGCTGGACCGGTCCGGTTGTTGCGAATGCACTTCTTGTACGCCTTCCACAGGTCGGCCAAGAAAGGGTCGTCCGCTAGGCGGTGCTCGTTGGGATCCGGGTCCTCTTTGGGCAGCTCGACGCCGGCCAGGGAACGGCGGGAGTGCAGGCTGCGCAGGGTTCGGATGAAAGTGTTGTCGGCAGTGGGTTCCTCGCGCTTTCGCAGCTCAAGGTAAATGTGCCAAGCGACGGACTCTGGAAGAACCTCCCCTTGGGTATGGTTCACTCCACGTCGAAGTGCCCGCAGCAGCTCTCTCGAAGTCTGTTCCGCGTTCACCATTGCACCAACGGTCATGCATCCTCCACGATTTTGCCGGATCGAACTCCGCTATGGATTCCATAGCAGTGCACACGATTCGCCTTCTTTGCGCTGCGTAGATTACCACGCAGATCTGGGGAAACCAATGGAAAACGCCGATCTGACCGTGAACCAGCCCTCCCACCACACCGAACCATTCCACGTGCCGCGCGCCGGCGGCATTGATGGCCCTTCGCCCATCACGTCAACAGCGTGCAAAGTCAGGGGGTGGATTCTCCTGACAGGACTCACGATCTCAAGTGCGGCGCACGCGGGGGCCTTCCCGTACGAGGTTCATTCCAAGACGCTGGACAACGGCCTGTCGATTCATGTGGTTCCCATGGCCAGCCCTGGGGTTGCGGCGTACCAAACTTGGATGGCCGTCGGCTCGCGAGACGAGGTAGATGCCGGCCGCACGGGCTTCGCCCACTTCTTTGAGCACCTGATGTTCTATGGCACCGAGCAGCTTGGCCACGAAGCGCGTGAGCGCGAGGTCTTGACCCTGGGAGCGGACGAGAACGCGTGGACCTGGCTCGACGACACGGTCTACCACCAGACGCTTGCGAGCTCGCAGCTTCCTCGTCTGGTTGAGATCGAGGCCGATCGCTTCACGGGCCTGCACCTGACCCCTGACAACGTCAAGCGTGAGTCCGGGGCTGTGTACGGCGAGTTCCGAAAGGGCCAGGCCAGTCCTGACAGTCAGCTGTGGGAGACGCTGTACGGCACGGCCTTTGCGACGCACACCTATACGCACGACACCATTGGCTACGAGGCGGACATTGCGGCCATGCCCGACGCCCACGAATACGCCCAGCAGTTCTTTGACCGCTACTACCGGCCCGAGAACGCCGTCATCGTGGTTGTCGGTGATGTGGTGGTCGACGACGTGTTCGCCAAGATCGAAGCGGAGTATCGCGACTGGAAACCGGCCACCGAGCCACGTGCCGAAGTCCCCGTCGAACCTCCTCAGACCAGTCTGCGTACTGCATATGTGCCCTGGCCAACGCCCACTGCGGCCCGAATCGCGCTGGGGTGGAAGGTGCCAGCACATGACCCCGATGACCCGCGGCTAGCCTCGCTGCAGCTGACCGCCGACATGCTGGGCTCCAAGGTCGGGCCGCTGTATACACGCCTGATCAAGGATGAGGGGCTCGTCTACGACCTTTCGGTGGGTCGCGACGACCTGGTCGATCCCGGACTCTTTGTGGTCAGCGCCGACGTGAAAGAAGACGACGACCTTGAACGGGTGCAGTCGATCGTGCTCGAAGAGGTCGCCAAGCTGAAGGTCGAGGTCGATGCCGGCTTTCTGGAGCGGACCCGCAGCCACAACAAGTACCGCTTCTTGACCGGGCTCGACGACCCGACGGCGGTGGCAAATGCGCTGGGCTGGAGCAATCGCAGGGGGGGCGGGCCTGACGCGATCGACCGCTTCTATGTGAACTATGACTCAGCGACCGCGGAGTCCGTGCAGGGAGCGACCGCAACCTTCTTGATTCCGCAGACCCTCACGGTGGTCACGCTCAAGACCGATCCCGACGGGGTGGCAGCAGCCGCCGCGGCGAAGGCTGCAGCCCAGGAGGCAGACAAGGTCGCTGACGAGACTGCCCAGCCCAGCGAAGGGGGGGGCCAATGAGCCCGCTGCTGTTTGTGGCCTTGGCTTGCATGCCCAAGATCGAGCGCGGACCCGTTGTCGTGGAACAGGCAGCGGCTCCGGTTCGGCTCGTCGAGCTGCGCGACGACAGCTCTCCCAATGTGTACCTGCAGGCCATCGTTGCGGCCGGATCAGCCCGCGATGCGGTGGGACAGGAGGGACTGGCCGCGCTGACCGCAGCCTCGATGATCGAGGCGGGGGCGGGGGAGCGCACCGGCAAACAACTCGCCGAGGCGCTCTACCCCACCGGCAACGAGATCGAGCTCATCGTGGACCGCGAGTGGGTGAGCCTTCGCCTGACGTGCCACAGGGACCATGCGGTGCTGTGTAGCGATCTGTTTGCGGACGTGCTGACCGCGCCGACCTTCGGGGCTGGCGACGTGGAACGCATGCGCGATCAGGCCATGTACTCGGTCACCGAGGCTGTGCTCTCTGATGAAGAAGCACTGGGGATGGAGGTGTTCGACAACTGGATCTTCGAGGCCCATCCCTATGGACACCCCATCGACGGTCGCGCTGGGGTGCTCCCTTTGCTGAACGAGGCCGACGCGCGAACCTTCTATGAGCGGCACTACGTACGTGAGTCCGTGGTGCTGGGCGTGGCTGGAGCCGTCGACGATGCCCTGCGCGACCGCTTGGTCTCCCGTCTGGAATCGCTGCCATCCACGGTCCCCCCGGAGCTTGTGATGCAGGCTCCG
>CAYYHT010000358.1:0-7871 GCA_964471355.1 uncultured Enterobacteriaceae bacterium | reverse complement strand
TCGGGCCAGGCTGTGCTGCACACTCGCCGTCACCACATGGGTTCCTTCGGGAACTGCGGGCTTGGCTTCGACCGCCGGGGCATCGAAGTCGGGGTACTGCTCGCCTTGGAGCTCGGAATCGACGTTGGGGTCTGCATCGACGGCCGCAACCGACAGCTCGGCAGCGGGTTCGGCAGAGACCGCCACGGCCTCGGGCGCGACGGGAGCCGCGGCAGGGCGCTGCGCCAAGAGGACGACATTGAGAAGGACGCTGGCACCACAGATGCCAATGAGCGCCCACGGGTAGCCGCCGGGCGGGTCGAAATTCATGGGGATTTCCGGGGGTGGGATGAGAGGAGGGATGACGCGGGACGTCGAGGGGTAGGAGTGCGGGGAGAGGAATGGGGTTCCCCGCTCGCCTAGAAGATCACACCCTGATCCAGCCGTCAATCAGCCGTTCTGTGAGTTCTTGCCCAACACCTTGTCGAGCATGCCTCGATCAGCCTGGATCGCCGTTCTCTGCATATAGAAAGACAAGCCGCGCAGGCCGCCGAGTTCTTCGCCGCCGCCAGCCTTGCCGGGGCCCCCGTGGGTTTGTCCGGGCAGCACCGTGCCGGGGCCACTGCCCTGGTCGTGCACCTTTTTGGAGCCCCAGTACAACCGGCCATGCCATGGGGCGAGCCCCAACAGAAGGGTGCGAGCCCAGTCACGGTTGTTGCTGTAGAAGCTGCAGACGAGCCCGCCGCCACCCTTGCTGACGATGTCGACCGCTTCGTCGGCGTCGCCCGAGTAGGTCAGAATGGTCGCGCAGGGCCCGAAGACCTCGTGCTCGTGGACGTATGCGGCGCTGACACCCTGATCGGTGCGGAACAGCTGGGGACGGACGAAGTAGCCGGCATCGGGCACGTCCTCTTGGCTGCCGTAGACGCGGGTTGCGGTCTTGTTCAGCTCGGCGAGTCCAGCCAGCACATCGCGCTGCTGAGAGGCCGTTGCGAGAGGACCCACACGGGTGCCTCGGTCTGCTGGGTCTCCGACTGCCGCGTCGTCGAGTCGCTCGGTGAGCATCTCGACCACGGCCTCTTCGAGCTGTGCGGGCACCAAGATGCGGCGAACGGCGGTGCACTTTTGCCCAGCCTTCTGGGTCAAGTCGCGGGAGACCTCATTGATGAACATCACAAAGGTGTCGCTGCCCGCATCGACGTCGGGGGCGAGCACTGAGGCGTTGAGCGAGTCGGCCTCGATGTTGACCGGCACGTTCATGGCCACCACTCGCTGGTGTCCGCGAACCTTGGCACCGACCGTTCCCGAGCCGGTAAAGGCGATGCAGTCCTGGTGCTGTACGTGGTCAAGCAGGTCGCCGACCGAACCGCAGAGCAGCGAGACGGCGCCGTCAGGAATCAGTCCCTTGTCGTGCCACAGCTTGACGATGGCTTCCGAGACGGTCGCTGTGGCTGTGCCCGGCTTTTCGAGAACAGGAACGCCCGCCAACAGGGACACCGCAAGCTTTTCGCACATGCCCCATGCCGGGAAGTTGAAGGCATTGATGTGGATGGCGACGCCGCGGCGGGACACCGAGATGTGCTGCCCGACAAAGCGAGCCGACCGCAGGATGTTCTCGGCGGGTCCATCGAAGAGGAAGGTCTGATCGCCCAGGGACTTCCCGATGTACGCGTAGTAGGACAGCGTGCCCGCGGCTCCGTCGATGTCGAACTTGGCGTCGCCACGCGTGTTTCCGGAGTTCTCGCGCGCCAGCGCAATCAGGTCATCTCGGGCCTCGTGAATCGCCACACTCATGCCCTTGAGCACCGCCGCACGCTCGGCAAATGTCATGGAACGCAGGGTCTTTCCACCCACACTCCGAGACCACTGCAGTGCCGCACCGAGGTCGAGGCCCTTGGTCGATGCCGTCGCAATGGGCTTGCCAGATGTGGCATCGAACAGCTGCCTGCCGTCCCCTTCTCCAGTGTTCCATTGACCCTGCAGATAGCTCTGAAGCTGACGCATCACTGTCCTCCGACGAAGGCCCGCAGGTAACGCGACCCGGGCCGCGATGTTAGCGGTGAGCCATGTCCGGACCCACCATCCTGCATCCCACCGACCTGCTGCCCCATAGCGACGGGGCTTTGGCGCACGCGCTGCGCATCGCGCTGGCGCAGAAAGGACTGCTTGAGATGGTTCATGTGGCGGGCGCACCTGTTGAAGGTGAGCGCAACCGCTTTCCCGATATTCGCTCGCTGCTCGACGGCTGGGGAGCCCTCTCCAAGCGGGCAGACACAAAGGAAATCGAGGCGCTCGACGTGGAATGGACCACCGTGCACCTGCCTCCAGAATCGCCGAGTGAGGCACTGGTGCGGGACGTCTCGCACCATCCGGTCGACCTGATTGTGCTGCGGACCGAGCCGCTATCGGGCCTGTCCCGCTTCGTGGGAGTGAGCGTTGGTGACGCCTTGGTGGCTCGTGGCGGCGCCCCGGTCCTGTTGCTGGCGCAAGGGGTCAGCGGATTTGTGACCGCGAGTACCGGTGACGTGTCGCTCAAGCACATCATCATTGGCGTCGAGAACGCATACCTGGCCGACCTAGCCATCGACGCGACCGTCAGACTGCTGCACAAAGTGGCGCCGACCGGTGTCGAGGTGACCCTGGTGCACGTGAGCGACCGGGACGAGTTCCCGGCCATCGACGCCCCGGACATCGACGGCTGGAGCTTCACCAAGCGGACGCTCACCGGATCTGTCACCAAGGCCTTGCTGGCCGCTGCCGACGGCAATGGCGCCGACTTGATCGTGCTGGCGACGCGCGGTCGGGACAGCCTTGGCGACGCCCTGTTCGGCACCACCCTTCAGCAGGTCCTGCGAGACTCACGCTGTGCGGTGATGAGCATTCCTGGAAGGAGCTAGAGACTCAGGCTCGGTCCTCGGACAGCATGGCCGAGAACTCATGGGCCCACCGATGCACATCGCCTGGCCACCGAGCCGACAAGTAGTTGCGGTCGCGCAGGGTAAAACCCACGGTCGGATTGGCTGCGGTGCCGAATCGAGGCAGCACGGGTCCCGAGTGAAAATGCTCTGCCTTCTCGAGCAGGCCCGTCACCTCGTCCTGAACGCTGATGGGGTAGGTCTTGTAGTGATTGCCCAAAAACGGCGTCGTCATGATCACCGCGGACGTCTCTTGCAGGTTGTTCAGAGCCGTGGTCTGGCGGCCAAAGAGGACCGACAGCTGGGTCTCTTGCCACTTGGCACGCGCGACGGCCAACACGCCGTGGCAGACCGCCGCCACCGGGTCTTCACGCATGAAGAAGTCGACGATGATGCGGCTGACCTCGTCGGATTCGAGGTAGGGCTTCATGCCTGGAGCGTGGCCACCCGGCAAGATGAGCGCCCCAAAGTCGCGGGGATTGATGTCGGCCCAGGCGACCGGATTGAGGAAGGCTTGGTCTTGGGCCATCGCGCCGTACAGTTCTCGGTCACCGGCCTTGGCCCGCAGCACCAGCCCCCACGGCCGAAGCCCATCGCCGGTCAGGGTCTTGGGGTCGCAGTGGGCAACGCCTCCGTCTTCGGTGGCGAAGTGCACGGTGTGCCCGGCATCGGTCAATACGCGCCACGGCACCGCGGACTCTGTCGGGTCGAAGTCCGCCAGCGGCAGCAGCATCAGGACCTTCACGCCTGGGTCCCTCGGTTGCGGTATAGGTCCGGATCGACGACCTGGGCCATCTTGCGCACATCGAGCGTGCCACCCAAGAACTCGTTGACCTGCCGGGCTGTGGTCTCGGGGTCGTTGACCGTGGTCTTGTAGTGCACCTCGATCATCTCGAAGTTGTCCTTCTTGCGGCAGAACAGGCGCGACCGAATGATGTCGTTGCGGTACGCCTCTTTGACGACCTCGTCATCGGTGCTGTCCTGGCCCACAAGCCGGTCGATCATCTTGCCCTGGCTCTTGAGCACCTCGTCGAGGTCTCGCCGCATGAAGATGACGCGGTACTGGTTGTCGTCGGGCAGGAAGGGAAGCAGGAAGCTGATGACCTTGAGGACTTTGCCGCGCCCTTGTGCCACATAGGACTTGTCCGTCTCTTTCTCGAGGTCCTTGACCCGCTCGTACTCGAAGTAGCCCTTGGGATTGTCCACATCGGCGACGCGCTCGCCGTCGGTCATGGGTGCCACTCCCGTCGCATCGAGCATCTTCATCATCATGGACGTGCCCGAGCGAGGCAGCCCCGAGACGATAATCACGGGCTCTCCGTACATCCGGTCGCGCAGGAAGCTCTTGATCGCAGTCAGCATGGGGAGCCGGTAACCCGAGAATCTGCGATCGTTTTGTCGCATTGGGCGCTGACAAGTCCGTGACAAGGCGCGTGCGCGATTGGCACGGTGATTGCTTTTGGGGAGGACAAGGTCGCCTCTGCGGCCGTTTTTTCGAGGTTGTCATGATCACCCTGTTGTTTGCTCTGTCGTTGTCTGCTCCTGCTCACGCGGGCCCCATCGCCGAAGTGGTGCTGGCTGGCCGGGACCGCAAAGAAGCCCGCAATCTCGTCGGCGACTGGCATGACGTGCGCAGTGGCGACCGCATCTCGGTCACCTGGGAGGAGGGGCTGCCGACGGTCACCGGTGTCGAGTCGACGCGGCACGACGAGACCTATGCGGTGGTCACAAGTCACTATGCGAGCGGCATCTTGACCTTCAGCTACTTCGTGCCCTCGACCGGCTGGGAAGTGCGCTGGGAGCTCATGCGGCCCATTGCCAGCGACTATTCGGTCGATGCCGAGTGGCAGTCCAAGGTCGCCGGCGCCACGGTTCAGAAGGGCACCGACATGTTGGTCTGGATCGATCCCAGGTCCTAGGCCGCCTAGAGGGTGACCCCGAACACGTCCTTGAGTGCGAATCCGGCCAGCAGGCTGAACACAAAGAACCACATGAGCACACCGAACTCGCCATCCCACAGCCAGGGCATGACCCGGTCTGGATAGGCGATGCGCGCGTCATAGAATGGTGACTGTGCTGGAATGCCCCCCTCGCCCGGGTAGAGCAAGGCTTCCCAGCTCTTGGTGCGCATCTGCGGAACCTTGCGAGGCTCGCCGCCGACCGCCCAGCCCTTGACCAACTCATGGTCTCCGGCGGTCAGGGTCAGCAGGTGATCACCAGCGGTCTCGGCCCGCAGGCGCCAGAAGATCTCACCGTCCGGGGTACGCACCGGAGGCGCATCAAGCACGATGCCATCGGGCAGGTTGAGGGCGACCTCGACGGGCTTGACCTCGGTGTCGGACTCGAGTGTGACGTGCAGCAGCTCGACCGTACCGACGGGGACCGGGGCCTTGGCATAGTTCGCCTCGAGCTGAACAAGCACGATGGTGAACGGCAGCGCCAGAATCAGCCCGGGAGTGATGTTGTAGCCGATGTAGACGGCGTTCTTGGCCAAGATGCGCGCCACAGCGCCAAACACGACAGTCAGGTCATGACGCCACAGACGAATCTCGAGCAGGTGCATCTTGATTTGGTCGCGGGCCCACTCGATGCCCTGCTGATTGCTGACGTACTTCCAGATGATCAGCGCGACAACACCACACAACACAGGCCACAGCAACATGTCGAAGCCGGCTGGCTGGTGCCCAAGAGGCGCAAGCAGCAGGTCGAAGACAGCGCTGGTGATCTGGTTGAAGGAGTTCATGGACTATGAGATGTAGCCTAGGCCCTTGAGCTTTTCGCGGATGTCGTTGTCGTCCCCGGCCTCTTCGAAGTGCAGCATTTCCTTTTCGAGGATGTGCGTGACGAACTCTTCGGTCGTCGCGTAGCCAGCCACGTCTGCGACCTTGCGCAGCTTGTCGTACAGGTCCCGTTCTACGGGTACTTTCACGGTGCTTCCGAAGCCGAACATGGCTTGCTCCCGGACGGCGAGACGAAGCCCGCCGCCCCTTGTCAGGGTTTGAAGATGGAATCGCCCGTCATTCCGGGCGTCTTGGCCACTCCATACTCCGCGAGCAGGGTGGCTGTGAGATCAGTGAGGTCGTGGCCATCGCTGGCCACCTTTCGATTCGAGAGCAGCACGCCGGGAACGACGTCGGGACTCATGAGGTGATTTCCAGACCAGCGGCTGGTGTTGTTCTCGATGACCGGCCCTGCTGTGATGCCGCCGAGAGTCGAGTTGTCCGAGGTCCCGTAGTGGGCGTCATAGCCAACGACGAGGTCGGGAGCCTCGGCGATGCGGGTTCCCGAGTAGACATCCTCGGAGAAGCGGGCATCTTTGACCACAGCGGCTCCGTCGCGCCCGGCATCGCGCCAAGACAACAGTTCCGTCATGAGCTGATCGACCAGAGCCTTCTTGTCTTTCCGCTCGACAATGCCCTGCGCCTCGCGGCCCTTTTGGTTGATGTACAGGCCATTGAAGCCAAGCGCATAGGCGCGGCTCTTGCTCCAATCGACCGTGCCCGGAACCGCCAAATTGCCCTCGGTCTTGCCCTCGTGGAGCACCAAGTAGCCCTGCTCGACCAGCCAACTATTGAGGTGCACCTTGCGGGTATAGGGCTGAAAGCCGTGGTCGGACATCACCATCAGCGTGGTGTCAGGCGGCAGTTGGCTTCGCACGCGGCCAAGCACGTCGTCGACATGCAGGTAAAAATCCCGGATGTCGTCTCGGTGCTTGTGGGCGGCGGCGTGGTCATCCATGGCCGGATGGGCTGGAGCGTCGGCGTACTTGGGGTCGCCGTGCCTCCACAGCATGTGGCACTGCAGGTCGATGTCGGACAGGTAGACGAAGCTGGCGTCGCCACGCTCGAAGCGGCGCAGAGCCAAGTCCAGCATGGCCTCGGTGTCCTGCTGAACCAGTGCGACCTGGCCTAGGTAGTCGTCGTCGTCGAAGGTGCGGTCCTTGAGAGCGTCGGTCTCCTCAGGCATGCCCTGGGTGTAGAAGTAGCCCAGCTCGGCGCTCAGCTCTTCAGTCCACTCCGAAGGGCTGGTCACCGGCGTGAAAGGATTGGCGCTGTTGATGTTCACCGGGCTCGCGTAGATCTTGAGGTCGGGTCGCAGCTGCTTGGCATAAAAGCGCACCGTGCCTTCGATCGGCATCGGAGACGGAAACACCGTGTAGCCACCGAGCTGAACCGCTGGCAGCAGGTCGAAGCTGACCGGCACGAAGTCACTCCACTCGCCTTCGGTGACCAACACATCTTGGCCGCCGACCCGAATAAGCGCCGTGGGGTGCTCGGGATCGAGGTGAATGGTCAGGCCCTGAGTCAGGTAGTCATTCGGCCCGGGAATCTCGCCAGGCTGCAGGTGAAACACGTCTGGCGGGCCGCGCAGAATGCCGCGAGCGGTGTCGCCAATGCCGTCAAAGTCGTCGTCGTTGACGGTGACTAGCTGGATGTCTCCCTTGGCATCGGCGCGCTCGTGGGGCCGGCTGGTGTACCAGGTGTAGGTGCCGTAGCCGCCGCGCATGTCGACAGTGCCCATGCCCGACAGGGTCTTGGCTTCGGACTCGGGCACCGGGAAGTTGCCCGGAATTCGGTACACCTCGACGTCCACTCCGGCGTCACCGAGGGTGTCCCACCAGGGAATGCCGCCTCGGTTGTTGAGCGCGGGAGGGCTGGAGAGCGGAATGATGTAGCCAAAGAAACTGACGGTCGTAGGGTCGTCGGCCGGGTCGTGGGGCGGCACCGCCGAGGTCACTGGCAGGTAGGTCTTGGGGTCGCGGTGCACAAAGTCGTAGATGCCATGACCGCCCGGATTCATGCCGGTGACGAAGTTGGACCAAGCCACCGGAGACTGCGGAGGCGTCGACGTGCCGAGCGACTGAAAGCTGCCCTCGGACGCCAGCTTCGCAAAGTGCGGCATCTGGCCGCGCTCGATCATTGCCGACAAAATCTCGGGGTCCATGCCATCGATGCCCAGCACAAAGACCCCCGGTGG
>CAYYHT010000357.1:0-7872 GCA_964471355.1 uncultured Enterobacteriaceae bacterium | reverse complement strand
CGCCGGCCTGTGGGAACAAGCACTGGGGCGACTCAAAGACGCGACCGCCGACGACACCTTCGAGTTTCTGGACCGAGCCCTGCGCATGGCCAACCAAGCGGTCTGCGAGGCCGCGCTGCGCATCGCTGGCGGCCGGCTCGACGGCAAGATTCCCATGGGCTCCACCGCCATTGTCGCCATCATGCGCGGCAACCGCGTCTCGCTCGTCTGGCTGGGCGACAGCCGCGGCTACGTCGTCGGACCCTATGGCGCGGCCCTGCTCACCTCGGACCAGAACCAAGCGGGCGAGCGCTTCATGGCCTGGGCCACCGGCGCTGAAAAGAACTGGGACCCCAACGGCTTCGCTCTGGTGGGCTACCTGGGTCACTTCAACGAATTCGGCCGGGCCGAGGCCCTGCTGCCCCAGCGGGCCACGTTCACTCTGTTGCCCGGCGAGCGCATGATGCTCTGCACAGATGGCGTGACCGACTACATCGCCGACATGCATTCCGAGACCGCCGATGAAGTGCAGCGGGGTGTCGACACAGGCGATGTGCAGGACGCCGCGACCGCTCTGATCAACGCCTCGAACCGGGGCGGCGGCGGAGACAACACCAGCTGCATCGTGGTCGAGCTTACCGACTGATCGGGCGCTGAGCGCGCAAGGACGGTACGATTACGCCCGTGAGAGCAAGCAGCCCCCGCATCAAGCCCGGCACCCAATTCGGTCCCTACACCCTAAAAGAACCCATCGGGAAGGGCGCGTCTGCGGTCGTATGGCGCGGCGAGACCAGCGAGGGGCGCTCGTTTGCCATCAAGACCCGACGCCGTGGCGACGCCAGCATGGACCGACGCTTCCTGCGCGAGTTCGAGTCCATGCGCAGCCTGCGACTGCCAGGAGTGGTCCGGGTCTACGAGGCGGGAATCGAGGAGCACCACCTGTGGTTCTCGATGGATTTGGTCGGCGGCCAATCCTTCTACAAGCCCCTGGACAAGGCCAAGAACAAGCTCGCGCGCATTCGATTGGTTGTCGACCAGGCGCTGCAGCTCGCTGAGATTGTCGAGGCGCTGCACCAGGCCGGATTCATCCACCGCGACCTCAAACCGTCGAATGTGCTGGTCGACGAAGACAACCAAGTCCATGTGCTGGACTTCGGCATCGTCAGCTTCTTTGCGACCAGCGAGAGCACCCTGACCACCCACACCGGTGCTGTACTGGGCACCATTCCCTTCATGGCCCCCGAGCAGCTGTCGGGCATGCCAAACGACGCCAGCGTGGACGTGTTCGCCATCGGCTTGATGATCCACGAGGGCATCAACGGCCGCCGCCCGCGCCCTGCGGTGCCGATTGGCTGGATTCCCAGAACCTGCATGGAGCGTCTGGCTCCGCTGGCGACCCTGCACAAAGAGGTGCCCCGCAGCCTGTCTCATCTGGTCGAAGACATGCTGTCTGTGGACCCGCGCCAGCGACCCGCCGCATCCAAGGTCGCCCGAAGTTTGCGGGCCATGGCTCGTGGACACGACTCTCCAGACTGCCCCGAACCGGCGTTCATCGAGCCGGGCGAGTGGCTCTCACAGTTCGATGGCCTGCTGGGTCATCCGGGCTCGTCGGCCATCTGGGTCATGGAGGGGCCGGCCGGCAGCGGCAAGCGTCGCGCCGCTGAACAACTGCATCGGCTGGGCATCATGCAGGGGGTGTGGCCGCTGCACCTGCACTGCCGAATCGACGTCGTTGGTGGGCCGCTCGTCGAGCTTCTCGAGCTGTTGCTCTCGGCGACCGACGAGGAGGGGTGGAGCACCACGGTGGTCGGAGAGGACGGCGCCCTGCTGCGTCGCATGTGGCCCCAGCTGCACCTGCCCGGTGCCCGCGAAGAGGCCGAATTCCCCACGGTCGAGCAGGTCACCGAAGCGGTGGCTCGATGCGTGGCACGGTCGGTGGCCTATCGCCCCTCGCTCATCATTCTGCACGACCTCGAACAGGTGGACTCGGTCACCGCCCGGGGCCTGTCCCACATCGCCGACGAGTGCGGCCCATCGCTCGGCCTGTTGCTGCTGCACGACCCCCGCTGGGCGACCCGCGACTCCAAGCGCGCCGTCCAGCGGCTCAAGACGCGCAACGAGGCCGGCTATCAGCGGGTGCCGCTCATCAAACCCGAGACCGCCCGCGCCATCGCCCAGTCCTTGTGCCCCAATGCCAGCATCGACGCAACCGGCGTGAACACGCCTCAAGAGGCAGTCGAGAGAGGGTTGCAGGCCCTGGCCAAGTGGCGCGGCGACACCATGACCCCCTTCGGCACCAGCCTGTGGCCCCTGGCGGTTCGCGACGCGCCGGTGCCCGCAAACGTATTGACCCGGGTGGCCGGGCCCGAGCTGATGAAGAGTCCCTGGGTCACCGCCACTGAAGGCGGCATGGTCCTGGCTGCTGCCTTCGCAAGGCGCGCCGCTCGAGCCCGCATGCCCGATGCTCAGAAGGCGGCCGCCACGTTGTGTAAAGCCTGGCTCGCCGAGTACCCCGAGGGCGGCGACGACATCGCCACACTGTTGCTGCTGGCTGGCTCCCCGGGCGATGCATGGATGCCCGCGGCCCGCTCTGCCCTGACCGCCGAGCGCCTGGGCAGCTACGACACCGCCCGTCGCTGGCTGTTCTTGCTGGACACCCTGCCGCGACCCCGCGAGATCGAGCCCGACCTGCACTTTGGCATCGCGCTGGTTCGCGCTCGCATCGCCCTTCGAACCGAAGTGGGCAAGCCTCGGCGCGAGCTGCTGCAGACCTGTGAAGCCATCGCCGAAGGCCCCGAACAAGCCGCCCGGGCCCGATTGTTGCGTGCCGAGTACGACCTGCGTGAGGGTCACGCCACCCGGTCGTTGGTGGCGGCATTGCGCGTGTCGTCCAACATGAGCGAGACCGCCCCGCGGGTCATGGTCCGAGGCCTGCTGGGCGCCGCGATGTGCCGGTTTGTATTGGGGCAGATCCACGAGGTGCCCCTGCAGCTGGACAAGGCGCGCATGGTGCTGCTCAAGCATCCGGATCCGCTGCTGTCGGTCCAGCTCGACAACCTGCGTGCCGAGTACCTGCTGCGCAACAACGACCTGCCTGGCTGCCGCACCCTGTCCCAGCAGATCATTCGCAGTGCTGCCGAGGCTCATTATGTGCGCGGAGCCGCCTTCGCAGCATCCCGGCTGGGCCGCGTCTTGCGCATGCTCGGACGCCGCCGCGAGGCCGAACACCAGACCCGGTCAGCCCGCGACGGGTTCGCCTCGACCGGCGACGTCGTGCTCAATGCCGAGACCGGACTGGCGCTGGCCACCCTGTTGGTCGAGCGCGGGGACACGCCCGGTGCCCGCCACCTGCTGGACGAGTCGATTCGGCACATTCGCGGCCTGCACCTCAATGACTTGCTGCCCGGCGCCATGCGGGTGGCCCTCGAGGTCGCCATCTTCCGGGCCGACCCCACCGACGCAGCCGTCGCGCTGGCGGTGCTCGCCGAGTCCTCGGGCAGCGACCCCGAGATTCCGAGCGTGCTGGTCCGCTGGTGGCGTATTCGCGGCGATATCGACCGGGCGATGGCCGTGGACCAGCCCAAGCTCGATGGCTACGGACGCGTGCTCTGGCACATCGAGCGCGCTCGCGTGGCCATGATGGCCGGCTGGAACGAGCTGGCCGACGAACAGGCCCAAGCCGCTATCGAGGGAGCCACCGAGGGCGACTTCGATGAGCTCCGCCTGTACGCCCGCCTGGTGCTGGGTGTGGTCATGCCCGAGAGCGCGCCACACTGGCCGCGCATCATGAATCGAGCCGCATCGAGCATGCGCACCGAGGTCTATCTGGGGGCGCTCGAGATGGATGCCCGCCGTCTGTTTATGCGCGGAAAGCGCGAAGAGTCCAGGGCCAGATGGCGCACCCTGTGGGCCCGAAGCAAGGAGCTTGGCTACGAGCCCGGTGTCGAAGAGACCGAGGGTTGGTTGACCTCGATGGACAGTGAAGACACCACGCTGACCTAGGGCACCAGCGGTTCTTCGTAGACCTCACGGGCACCGACCTGCAGCAGCCTGTCCTCTTCGATGAGGTAGCCCGTGAGCTGTCCTCCATAGACGCAGCCGGTGTCGAGTCCCAGCAAGTAAGGGCGCTCGTCTTTGTAGATGCGTACGAGTCCCCTCGCGGCATGGTGTCCGAAGATGACCGGTTTGCTGCCCACGTAATGGTCGTGCCAGAACGGAGCGCTGTAGTCGCGGAACGGGAAGTGGCGCATCGAGACCATCCACTTGTCATCGGTCTGGGTCAGATCGCCGCTTGGGTGTAGCCCCGCATGCACGACCACAAAGCCTTTGACCTGTAGGGTCCGCGGCAGTCGTCCGACCCAAACCAACCAACCGGGCGCTCCAGCATCCAGCAGGCGCACGCATTCCCGGGCCGCCACATCGCGGCTCGGCCGTCCTCCGGCAACCCGCAGCAAGCGTGCCTCGTGGTTGCCCAACACGGACTCGTGCTCGCGGGCCAAGTTCCAGACGCCGACGGGGTCGGGGCCCTTGGTAAACAAGTCGCCCACAAACACGACGCGATCGGCCTTGGCCAGCGCAAGCAGCTCTTCAAGCTCCCCCGCACAACCGTGCACATCACCGACGACAAGAGTCCGCATCGCGAAGATGGTACCCTCGCCGTTCGGAGGACTGATGTCCGAGGACGCCACCCGCACCCTCTACGCCACCAGCAAGCAAGACCGCTATTTCTGGATCCCGGATGATCACACCTGCGAAGCTGGGGAACTGCTGATTCGCAGCCTGTCCGGCTTCAAGAAGGAAATCAGCGACGCCGAAGCGGCGAAGTGGGAGATTCCAGAAGAGCAGGCCAAGGAACTCGCGCAGATTCAGATCCGTCACTACGCCCAAGCGGCGGGTTCGATGCTGAGCAGCGCTGGTCAGCTGCTGCGCCAAGCCGCACAAAACGCCAAGCAAGCCCCAGTCAAGCCCACGGTCACCGAGGGCCAACAGACCGTGGCCGATGCCATCGGGGTCACTCCCGAGCAGCTCAAGAACGACCCCGAAGCCGTGTTCGGCGGCCTCAAAGAGGTCATGCAAGGCCTGGGCGAGACGCTCAAGCAAGCGGCATCGGACAACCCGGCTGACAAAGAGACCATCAAGGCCCGAATGGAGCTGCTCGCGGGCGCCATTCGCGAACAGACCGGCGACGAAACCATCGGCGACAACGTCGAGGAACTGCCCAAGATCATCAGCGACTTCTTGGCCAACCCCGAGCTTGTTGGACGCATTCGCAAGGCAACCGAAGACATCAAGCGGGCCAGCGCCGAGATTCGTGCCACATCGGCCGTCAAGAAGCCCGACTAGCAGGCCGTTAGCATGCTGCGAGCAGCTACAGCTCGACCCCTTGCTCTCTCAGCCGTTTGTCGTCGGCGAGTCGCTGGTCCAGCTGCGCCGTGCGCACCTTCATGACCCCTCGAAGCATGCCATGCCGAGCGGAAACAAGCTGCCGGGCGGCTTCCATGTCGCCACGCTTCTCGGCGGCCACGGACAAGTTGAGTCTGGCTTTGGCCAGTGCCAGAGGTGGGTAGGGATAGTCGAGCATGGCCGACCACTGCCGCTCCGCCTCCTCCCAGTCTCCGGCAAGGGCTCGTCGTCCCGCAGAGCGCAGCTCGAAGGTGTCGCCAGCGTACCAACCCCGGACCGCCTCGGTCTGGTATGGCGAGACCTTGCGGGACAGCATCTGGCCCAGATCCCGGGCCAGCTCGTCAACATGTGTGCTCCGTGAACCCGCACTCAACCGGGCCACGTAGCGATTGGCGTAGCACAGCGCCGTTGTGTAGTTGGTCTCGTCCCGCAAGAACACGTCGTACAGCTCGTTGCCCTGCCGGTCGGTGACCACCCAGAACTGCTTCATCCAGGTGTTGCGGCGACCGGTGTAGCAGACGTCTCCGTTGCGCTTGGTCCTCTTGACGGTGCTGACGTAGGAGTGCACGCCGACCGTGCGCAGCTCGATGTCCAGGTCGGCGTCGGTGGTTGCAAGCTCAAAGCGGGGCGACCTCATCAGGCCCTTGCGTGCTGCCGCCAGCGCGGGGGAGCTGCCCTCCGACTCCGCGAGGTCGACCAGCGCGACCACTTGGTGCTCTGCATCGAACGCGACTGCGGCCGGCATCACCGTCGTCAGCGTGGTGACCGCGGCGCCAGCGGTCAGGGCAAGTAGGGCAAGCATGTGGCCTCCGAAGCGCGCCTAGACGCGTCGGGTCAGCTTCTATTCGACCGTTTTGCCTTCAGTGCCGCCTTGGCGGCCGCTCCTCGAGCCGAGAGCCGCGGCTTGAGCCACCGTCGGAGCGCCGGCAGCAGGTAGCCCAGGGTCGCCAGTTTTCCGCCGCTGAACGGGAACTCCCGCTCGATCTGGCCGTCGTGAGCGCAGTCCAAGATCCACCCAGCGACGTCATCGGCTGTGCACATGGCCTGCGAGAAGACGATGTCCGCGACCTCGTCGAGCTCCTCGAGAATGAACCCGGTCTCGATGGGTCCTGGGCTGACGGCACTGACCGTGATGCCCGTACCGCGAAGCTCTTCAGCGAGGGCGATGGTGAAGGCGCGCAGCCCGAACTTGGTGGCCGAATAGGTCGCGGCCCCATCCAGAGGCAGCTTGCCCGCCAGGCTCGCGACGTTGACGATGAAGCCCGAGCCGGCTTGACGCATGTGCGGCAGAACCAGCCGCGACAAGGCGATGGGCGCGCGCAGGTTCACATCGACCATGGTCGACAGCTCGGTGGCAGTCCGGGTCTCGACCGGTCCCCGAAAGTGGGCCCCAGCGTTGTTGACCAGGCCCTGCAGCCCTCCGAATCGCTCGACTGTGCCGTCCACAAGGCCAACCAGCGCTGCGTGGTCGGACACATCGGCGGCGTAGGTCCACACCCTGTCGGCATGTCCGATTGAGCTGGCGGCCTCGTCGAGCGGCCCTTGGCGCCGCGCGACAAGCACCACATTGGCGCCCTCGGCGACAAACTGTGCGGCGGTGGCACGGCCGACCCCGAGCGAGGCCCCGGTGACAATGACGGTTTGGTCTGAGAATCGCATGGCCGTCCCTTATCCTCCCGCCATGACGATGCCCCTGCCCCCACAGCTGCCCGGCTGCACACACTCCATTGTGCAGACGCCAAACCTGAGCATTCACGTGGCCGAGGCGGGCCAAGGTGAGCCACTGCTGCTGGTGCACGGCTGGCCCGAGGACCATCGTGCATGGACCGAGGTCTATCCGCTGCTGGCCAAGACCCACCGCGTGATCATGCCGGACCTGCGGGGCCTCGGCTGGACCGAATCCAAAGGCCCATGGGACAAGGAACGGCTCGCCGACGACCTGCTTGCCCTGATGGACGCCATGAAGCTGGAGAAGGTCGGGCTCATCGGCCACGACTGGGGCGGTTTCATGGGCTTCATGGCCGTGCTCAAGGCACCAGAGCGGTTCAGCGCCTATCTCGCCTGCAGCATCATGGGCCCGTGGCCCGCCAGCGGATTCTGGGCGACCATGGCGCTGCGCAACTTCTGGTACCAACCCCTCGTCGCCTCACCCTTTGGCGCTTGGGTCATTCGTCGCACACCGTTCATGCGCATCATCTTGGAGCGTGGGTCCATCGGCCATCTGTCCGCAGAGCGCGTCAGCGGCTACGTCGACCGCTACGCACTGCCCGAGCGCGCGGCAGCGAGTGTGGGCTACTACCGCACCTTCCTGAGGTCCGAGCTCGGCCCAATCCGCAGCGGCAAGTACCGAGACCAACGCATCCAAATCCCGTGCCGCTTGCTGCTCGGAACCCATGACCTGGCCATCAAAGAGGCACTCGTGGCCGGAATCGAGCGCCGCGGAGACGACGTCGAGGTCGAGTGGGTGCCAAACACCGGGCACTTCCTGCC
>CAYYHT010000356.1:0-7874 GCA_964471355.1 uncultured Enterobacteriaceae bacterium | reverse complement strand
GCAGTTCAGAAATACGCGCCAAGACCCCACGCCGTGGGTCGAATCGCCGGAGTTGATTGCGGAGGGCATCTACCGCTATTCGAGGAACCCGATGTACGTGGGCATGGCGTTGCTCCAGCTGGGCATCGGCCTCAACACCTCGAGCATCTGGACCATCGGTCTGGTGCCGGTCGGACTGCTCCTGGTGCATTGGATCGCCATACGTCCCGAAGAGGCCTACCTCAAAGGGAAGTTCGGTGCCTCGTACGTCGAGTACACCCAGAGCGTGAGCCGCTGGATCTAGTACGACGGGCCGTCCAACGAAGCGGCCGCACTGTCGTCTACAAGCGGGTCAGAGCGCGTCGAACCGATCAAACTCCATGGTGAACTGGCCGCGACCGCGGGTCTGGCTGCGCAGTTCAGTCGTGTAGCCAATCAATGCGGACAGGCCGCACTCGGCCTCGATGGAGGTCACGCCGCTGGCCGCTTCATGGCCCAGAATGGTGGCGCCGCGGGACTGCAAGTCGCCGAGCACGCCACCGGTGTTCTCGTCTGGCACGACCACTTCGACCCGCATGACCGGCTGCATGATCTTGCCCCCGGCTGCGCGGATGGCATCGCGGACCGCCGTGGCGGCGGCGATGCGAAGCGCCTGTGGGCTGCTGCCGAGGCCGAAGGTGATCACCTTGTCGATGGATACCGCGACGTCTTCGAGAGGGGCTCCCTCGAGGGGACCGCCGCCCAGAGCGTCATTGGCGCCCTGCTGAACGGCCAGCGCCTGTTCGGCAGAAGGTTCGAACTCGGCCGGCGCCCACACGGGCTCGCACACGACTTCGGTGCCGGTTCCGCGCTCGCGGGGGCCGACCGTTGCGACGCAACTCGCCTTGAGCTCGGTGATGTCGCCACCAGCCGGAATCTGACGATCGACGCCGCCCTCGATGGTTGCCGCCTTGGCCACCGTCTCGCGGTGCACCACGCGCGGCTTGCCGACCCGCAGCTTGAGCTTGAACTCGCGCTCGAGTCGCTCGAAGTTGATCTGAAGGTGCAGCTCGCCCATGCCCTTGAGGATTCGCTGGCCCGTCTCTTCGTCTTCTTCGTAGCGCAGGCTCGGGTCTTCACCCG
Organism: uncultured Enterobacteriaceae bacterium; assembly: GCA_964471355.1. Classification (GTDB taxonomy): domain Bacteria; phylum Myxococcota_A; class UBA796; order UBA796; genus CAYYHT01. The sequence continues at coordinate 6,773 of CAYYHT010000356.1, read as the reverse complement.
TGATCTTGGCCAGAGCCTCGAGCAGCTTTTCTTCGTCGGCGCTCGACGCCGGCTCGATAGCAAGCCCCAACACCGGCTCGCGTGCATCGATGCGCTCGAGCAGCAGCTCGTCTTCGGGAACGCAGAGGGTGTCGCCCGTGGTCGCGTAGCGCAAGCCCGCCAACAACACGATCTGACCGGCGGTGGCTCGCTTGATGCGGGTCTTGCGGTCTGCCGAGACCTCGAAGACCCGGGCAACGCGCTCTTCGATGTCGCGTCCCGCGAGGGTGACCTTTTGGCCTGGCTCCAACGAGCCTCGGTACACGCGAACGAACACATGCCGCCGTCCGTCGAACAGCTGGACCTTGAAGGCCAGCGCCACCAGCGGCTCGTCCTCGTTCATCTCGATGAGCACTTCCTCGCCATCGAGGCGCGTGCCCTCGCTCGGAGGGGCCTCTTTGGGTGCCGGCAGCAGCTTGAGCACCGCGTCGAGAATGGGCTGCACTCCCCAGTTGCGCAGCGCCGAGCCCGAAAACGCAGGCCGAACCTTGTTCTCGAGGGTCAATCGACGCAATACCGCCCAGACCTCGGCCTTTTCAACGGGCTCTTCCATGAGTACTTTTTCTTCAAGGGCCTCGTCGTATTCGGCCAGCTTGAACAGCAGCTCATTGCGTCGCTCGTCGTACTCGTCCTGCTCGTCGGGACCAATGGGACGCTCACTGATGTCCTCGCCCTTTTCGCCGTCGAACCCGTAGATGATGCCCTCGATCAGGTGCATGACCTCTTTGGTCTCGAGAATGGGCACACACACAGCGACAGGCTCATCAACCAGGCGCTTTCGAATCGTCTCGAGGGCGTTGTCGAAGTCGGCTCCGGGCTTGTCCATCTTGTTGATCAAGATCATTCGAGGGACGTCGAACTTGTTGGCCTGGCGCCAGACGGTCTCGGTCTGAGGCTCGACGCCACGAACAGCGTCCATGACGATGATGGCCCCATCGAGCACACGCATGCTGCGCTCGACTTCGATGGTGAAGTCCACGTGGCCGGGGGTGTCCACGATCTGAATGATGTGGTCCTTCCATGGACACTGGGTCACAGCACTGGTGATCGTGATGCCGTGCTCTTGCTCTTCAGGCTGCCAATCGGTGTGGGTATTGCCGTCATCAACGCCACCCATCTTGTGAGAGGCGCCCGTATAGAACAGCACCCGTTCTGTGAGCGTGGTCTTGCCGGCGTCGACGTGTGCCGCGATCCCGATGTTGCGGACACGATCGAGATCAAATGTTGATCCGTCCTTATCCTTGGCCATGGCTGCCTCCCGCGCAGGTCTAGGCATAACGCCACTCTGCCGCGATGAGGGTGTATCATGCGCGCAGATGGAGATGCTCATGAGACGACTCACTTCCGCTGTAGCCCTGTTCTTGATGCCGATCGGCGCGGCCGCTCAGACCACCAGTGACCAGACCGTTGCATTCAACGCGGTGCAGGAGTTGTTCCGAGGCGATGAAGCGTCCGCGGCACTGCCGACCGGCATCACCGACGTCACCATCCAGTTCACCGCCGACGTGGTCGATACCATCGAGCTGGATCTCACTGGCACCTCAAACACCTCATGGCCTGACGCGATCACCCAGCAATGGGCAGGCACCACGGGCGGCGGCGAGACGAAGCTGACCACCGAAGTGAGCGCTGGCATCGTGCTTGACGTCGCCCTGTGGGGAGGCTTTCAGTACACCATCTGGGACGACAGCATGACCTGGGTCGGCGAAGAGACCTTTGACTCGTTTCTGCTGCCAGGAGGCGCACCTGCGACCATTCGCACCGCAGTCGACGCCACCGACTTGCTCGCCCTCGACACGGACTTCGAGTTCACCGTCGCTGGCGAGACAATCGAAGTCGACCTGTACGGAGACGTCGCGCCCACGAGCCACGTCGACCTGACCGGGCTGCGCATCACCACCGACGGGAACGCGGTCGAGACCCACGATGGCTCGACCCTGCTCGACGCCCCCACCAGCAACACCGGAAGCATGTCCCTTCAGAGCATCTGGGAGGGGCAGTCCGACGCCGAAATCGGCCTGGTGCTCACACCAAGCATCACCGTCAGCGTCATCGCCGGCTCCTTCTCGGGAGCCAGCTTCCAGTTCGACTACCCGTACACCTTCGACATCGGCACAGACAGCCGCGTCCTGCAGACCAAGGCCACCGCCTATGAGCACGACCTGCCGGCCGTCGACGTCATGGCCAGCATCGACTTTGGCAATGTGGAGGTCGGCGACAGCGTCAGCCAAGACCTGGACATCCGAAATCTCGGCGCCATCGTGCTCACAGGGACCAGTGCCGCTTCTGGAGACGCCTCGTTCGGCTTTGATGCCGACGCGGTTGACGTCACCACGGGCACGCCCCAGACCATGACGGTCAGCTTCTCGCCCGAGGGCCTCGGTGACCTGACAGGAACGGTCACCCTGACCACCAACGATCCGGCCAATCCAGAGGTCACCGTCGCTCTGACTGGCACCGGCGTCGAGGAGGGAATGGGCGACGACACTGGCCCCGGCGACGATCCAGGCCAGGGTTCACAGTCCGGCTGTGGCTGCTCTGGTTCGGGTCCGGCACCCGTCGGCTTGACCATGACGGGTCTGCTCGGCCTGTTGCTGCTGCGCCGGCGGCGCTGAGGCTCAGATCTTCAGGTCGCGCATCTTGACGATGTACTCGTAGCCAAAGCCGAGCACCGGAGCGCCCACTTCTAGGGCGCGCTGCTGGTACCAGCGGGCGATCTCGCGATCGCGCGGAGGCTCCAGCGCGGCGAGTGCCTGGGCGTACAACAGGTCGACGAGGTAGCGCACCGCAACAATCGTCTGCGGATGCTCATCGCCACGGGTGCTGCGCAACAGGCTCACCGCAGGATCGAGGTAGCCCATGGCCTCGTCCACCCGGCCGAACTGCGCACACAAGTGCCCCAGCTGCGCATAGCGTCCAGCAACTTCGGGGCTGCCCTCGCCGTACAGCCTCTGGTCGGCATCGAGGGCCTCGCGCAGAATGCCCTCGCCCTCTGCGGGGCGCTTGCGTTCAACGATGACCACCTTGCTCCACTCGGACAGGCGAGCCGACAACGCCGGATGCGGGTCGCCGAGCGTGCGGGTGATGCGGATGGATTCCTCGAGCCTTCGGTAGGCCTCTTCTTTGAGGTTCACATTGCGCAGGCCGATTCCCAGCTCGAACGCAGATAGCGCCAGCTCTGCCGGGTCGTTCATCTGCTGCGCAGACTCGTACAGGTCCCTTAGGATGGGCTCTGCCGCGAGCACCTTTCGGCTGCGAGTCCAGCCCGTCGCCAAGTGGCGCCCAACCCTGCGCGTGCGCTTGTGCCTAAGGCCCAGTCGCTTGCGAAGCGCATCCCAGGCATCGATCAGCATCTCGACCGCGGTGTCCTCAGAGCCCTCTTGGATGTGCATCTCGGCGAGCTGAGCCGCCACCATGCCCTGGGTACCCAGTGCCACCTCTCGACGAATCTTCCACGCTTGCTCGAGCAGCCCCTGGGCGCGTCCGCGTTGCCCCTGACGCAACAGGTGGTTCGCGTAGTTTGCAGCAACAATGGCGAGGCGCACATCTCGGCCGCCACCCGTAGAGCGCAAGCCCTCGTAGGCCGACTCCAACATCTTGGACGCGTCCTCGGTGCGACTCGTGCGGCTGGCCAGCGCACCAAGCGCGCCAAGCTCGAGCAGCGCGCGCGGATCGTCATTGCCGTGACGGGCCACCTTTAGGCGCATCAGTGCCCGGGTCGCGGCAATGGCGGGTCGCCAGACGTGATTGGCCGTCCAGAAATCCCTGACTCGTGTCAGCAAATCCTCGGCTGGAATCTCGGACTGCGGCACCGCCAGCACCTGGGGCGGCAGCGGCCGGAATGCGCGCTCCCAACTAGAAAAGCCGGCTTCGACGAGCACGCCTCGGCCGCCGTCGTCAAACAACGACTCGACCAATCGGGCAGCGATGAGGTGGGGTTCAGCCATCGGCTGGCCAGTCTACACGCAATTACCTCAGACCCGACCGGCGGCGCACAATCCACGCCAGTCCAGCGAACAGGCATATCCACAGGCCGACAATCGGAGCCCTCCATACAGGCGTCTCGCGGCGGTCCCAGACGGTGCGATTGGCCGCCGGGTCGCGCACCGCCGGCCCACGCTCACCATGGGCGTAGTACTTGCCTTCGGTGATGCCGGCGAGCCACTGCAGAAAGCCAGAATCTGGGGCCACTTCGTCGAGCTCGGGATCGCGGGTGGTGACTGCGAACACAGTGTCCGCGCGGCCGATCTCGTCTGTGCCGCTGTTGACCACCACCTGAATGCGGTGGGCGCCGCGCTGAGTCGCCGGGTACTCGAGCACCACTTCGCCATCTGGCCCGGTGGTGCCCTTGAGCGTGGCATGGCCCCGCCCAAGAACTTCAGCAATGACCTCGGCCCCCTCCATGGGCGCAAATCCGGGAGTGCGCGCACGAATGACAATGCGCACCACATCGCCCGCTGCGTAGTTCTCGCGCGGCGTATCGACCGTGACTCGGCTGGCGCTCGGGTCGGCCATGAGCCAGCGGAAGGAGTTCTTCCAAAAGCGCAAATAAGCCTGATTGCCTCGCCCCTCTGCCGCTTCGCCAAAGGACCACCGCCACGAGGAGTCCACCGACAGGGCCATGGCGCGCCCCTCTCCCGACTCGCGCACAGCCAAGATCGGCAGCGCTTCACCGTTTGCCGTGGTCAGCGTCGGGTGGGCCAGCAAGACCGCGGCATCGGGATGGGCACTTCGCACGATGTTGGTGCCATCCATGGTGTGCAGGCGGTACCACCACAGCGAATTCTCGTCCTCGTCGTTGGTCAGGCGCGTGATGGGATGCCGCGCACCCTGTTCGGTCAGCTCGACGCTGAACGGTGCGGTACTCACACTCTGTTCGCGCGGGGTGCCCAGCTGAACCGGCAGAATTCGCTGAATGGGCGTGTCGCCATAGCGACCCATGTCAAAGCTCCGGTCGCCACCGATCAAAGCAAAGGCGCCTCCCTGCTCCACGTACTCGGCGATGTTGCGAAGCAAGCCCTCGCCGCCGCGGTTGAAGTAGGGCTCCCAGTCGAAGTTCTGGAAGATGACCACATCGAAGGACCACAGGTCTTCTGAGAACAACCTCTCATAGGGGAACTGGATCAGCGACAGCTCGCGGTCTTGAAAGCCCGCATCGAGATCGGCGCGAGTGCGCAAGATGAAGAACGAGACCAGGTCGACGCTTGGGTCTTCCTTCAAAAAGCGCCTCAGAAACTTCACATCCCACGACGGGGTGCCGGTGACCTGAAGCACGCGAATCTTGTCCACCACGCTGCGCACGACCACGGGCAATGCGTTGTTTGCCGGCACCGCATCGCCTTCGAAGACCGGGACCTGCACTTCGTAGTTGAAGCGCCCGGCGTTCTCGGTGACCACCGTAAAGACCACCTCGCCATGGCCCTCGGCATCGAGTGACACGGGCAGCTTGGTGACCGGAGCTCCGTCTCTCAGCAGCGTGGCTTGCACGGTGCGATTCTCGAAGCCTAGGCCCTCGATCTCCGCTCGAATCCGGAAGTCGTGCCGCGCAAAGGCAAAGCCGCCGGCATCAACACGTCGCACGGCGAGGTCCCTCACCTCGCCCTGAGTGCCTACTTGGTACACGGTCAACGGCCCAGCGACCAGCGGCGGCGCCGGGTTGTCTTCACTCGCATAGCGGCGCCGAAGCAGCCCTCGATCGAGGCCATCGGTGATGACCACCACACCAGCCAGTTTTTCGCCAGCAATGCGCTCGCTGAGGGCGTCGATGGCGCCCTCGACATCGGTGCCGGGCAGCCCCCTGCCCTCGGGTCGGCCGACCGCTAGCTCATCGCCAAAGTGGTAGATGTCGACCTCAGGGCCATCCAATTGGCCGACGATCTCGCCGGCGAGCTGGCTTCGCGGGACCCCTTCCTCGAGCACGGACATGCTGCGGCTGGCATCGACCAAGACCACCAAGCGGCCGGGCTCTTCGCGGCCCTCTTCTTCGACCCACACCGGCCGGGCCAGAGCCACGACCAACATGCCCAGAGCCAAGCTCCACAGCACTGCCTCGCCCAGGCGCGCCGCCAATGGCCGTTCGCCAATCCACGCCGACACCCAAGCCAGCAGGGCGCCTGCCGCAGACAGCAGAATCACCCACTGTGGAGCGGTCCAGTCCAAGTGCCCAGACGGCCCGAGGTGTCCTCCCAAGAGCAGATCGATCACTCGCCAAACCCCGCCGGCAAGCGACCCTGCTTGAGCAGCTCGGCCACGTGAGCCTGATCTTTCTTGTAGTTGCTGGTGATGTTGTAGAGCACCAGGTTCATGCCCAGCTTTCGGGCTTCGCGACGCTGCCTCTCGCCACCGGGCACGCAGGGGCGCTCCCGACCCGAGCGGTCTCGATCCAGGGCCCCCGACAGGTCATTTCGGAAGTAGAGCAGCGGCGCCAAGTTGCCCACCGACACGCCTTCGACGAATGGAAAGCGGTCAATGCGTCCCTGCGGCCTGCGAATCAGGAAAAATGCGCGGTAGAGCGAGTGGTCTGCGGGAAGCGGAGACAACGGGCGATTGGGGAAGAGCGCCAGCACAAGACGTCGAACCGCCGCGTCGAAGGGGCTCTTCTCGGCACCGGTCGTGTCGTCGATGAACAGCACGCCGCCGTAGTCGAGGTAGCGCTTGAGCTGCTCGAGCGCGGCCTCGTGCGGCATGGCAAAGGCGCCGTCGCCCACGATGGTCGCAAACGGGTACTCAAACAG
>CAYYHT010000355.1:0-7880 GCA_964471355.1 uncultured Enterobacteriaceae bacterium | reverse complement strand
CTCGAAGGCCGAGTATTGGGACCCGACACCGTGTTCGATACCGGCTCGGTTCTGGTTGACCTGTCGTCTGGAGCCATCGCCTGCACCGGCTGCGCCTGCGCCGAATCCGCACCCTCGGCCACCGTCACCGTCAGCTGCCCAGACGGCGCCATCTCTCCGGGCCTCATCAACGCCCACGACCACATCCGCTACTCGGACATGGCTCCTGTCGGACACGGTGATGTTCGCTACGATCATCGCCACGACTGGCGCCGTGGAAAGCGGGGCCACTCCAGCCTGTCCACGAGCTCCAACAGCAACCGCGAGGCGGTGCTCTATGGCGAGCTTCGCATGCTGCTGTCCGGCACCACCAGCATCGCCGGGTCGATCTCCTCTGTCGACGCCAGCGGACTGCTGCGCAACCTCGACAACGCCACCTACAACGAGGGACTTGGCGCGTACGAAGCCAACTATTCGACCTTCCCCCTCGGTGACCTGGATGGCTTCCTGTCCTCCGCCGGCTGCGGTGGCTACGACCCTCAGGGCGCCAGTGCGCTGGCAGATCGGGTCTACCTGCCCCACCTCGCCGAGGGCATCGACCTCGAGTCCAGGAACGAGTTCCTGTGTGCATCGGGCCAGGGAGCCGATTCGGCCGAGCTGGTCACCGACAAGACGTCGATCATCCACGGCATTGGCCTGACGCCAGGTGATGTCGCGACCGTCGCCAACGCCGGCGCACGGCTGGTCTGGTCTCCTCGCAGCAACGTGAGCCTGTACGGCTTCACCGCCCCTGTCACCACCTACGCGACCATGGGCGTTCCGATTGCGCTGGGCACCGACTGGACCCCCAGCGGTTCGGCTCAAATGCTTCGTGAACTCGCCTGTGTGGACTACCTGAACGAGTTCCACTACGGCTACTTCTTTACCCACCGCGAGCTGTGGCTCATGGCCACACGGGACGGTGCATTGTCTCTGGGCGCCGGCGATCAGCTCGGACAGCTCAAGAACGGGTACATCGCAGACATCGCCATCTACGACACCGCCGGACGCGACGCCTACGAGGCCGTCACCAAGGCCGGAATTGCCGATGTCGAGCTTGTCCTACGCGGCGGCAAGGCGCTGTATGGCGAGGCCGGAGAGCTGGGCGGGGTGCTTGGTTCAGCGGCTGCAAGCTGCAATGCGATGGCCGACTGCGTCTCGGACAATGCGGTCTGCCTGTCCGGTGACACCAGCGACAGCCTGACCCTGTCGGACTTGCAGTCCTTTGTGGGTTCGGGCGCCTACAGCCTGTACCAGTGCACGGCTCCAGCCGACGAGCCGACCTGTGTGCCCAGCCGCAACGACGAAGACAGCGACGGGATCATCTTCCCGGTCAGCTCACTGGTGGACTTTGACGGCGACGGCATCGACGACGAGCTCGACCTGTGCCCGTCCGTCTTCAGTGCGGGCCGGCTCCTCGATGGTGTCGATCAGCCCGACGTCGACGGCGATGGTGTGGGCGATGCCTGCGATCCTTGCCCGCTGGCCGCGGCCACGGACGTCTGCAGCTGGACGGACATCGACAACGACGGCGTCGACAACGATGACGACAACTGCCGTGACGTCGCCAACCCGCTGCAAGTCGATGACGACGGCGATGGCGTGGGCGAAAAATGCGATCCATGCGACGACTTCGCCTCGGACATCGGTGCCTGCCCCGAGACGGTCTACGACTCCATGGACGGCACCATTGCCAACGGCACCACCGTCGCCATTGCGCACCTGACCGTGACGGCCACCAAAGAAGACCGAGGCGTCTGGGCGCAGCTCGACAGCAGCCAAGCTGGCTACATGGGTGTCGACTACAGCGGCGTCTGGGCGTTCATGGGCAGCGGCGCGGTCCTGCCGGTCATCGGTGACCGCATCACCGTTGTGGGCACCGTCGACGAGTTCTTTGGCTGGAAGCAGCTGTCGAGTGCCCAAGTGCTGGTTCACGAGAGCAGTGGCAACCCAGTGCCGGCTCCCGAGGTCGTGGCCCCGGCCGACATTGCCAACGGCGGCAGTCGCGAGACCGCGCTGCTCAACGTGCTTGTGCGCGTCGAAGACGTCGATGTGACGGCGATCCAGCTGCCAGCAGGCACGTCGGATTCCGACCCGACCGACGAGTACGAGCTCGACGGAAGCTTGGTGGTCGATGACTACCTGCACTTGACCGACCCCTTCCCGGTTGTGGGCGAGAACTTCACCAGCATTACCGGCATCATGCGGCTTCGGTACGACAAGCAGCAGCTGCTGCCTCGTGATGTGAGCGACATCGTCGCCGGTCCGGCTCAGATCGGCGGGTTCAATGTCGCCAGTGCGCAGTTGGCGGCTGGAACCACCGATGACACCTTGCTGAGCGTGTCGTTGACGCGACCGGCGGGCGCCACCGAGACCATCACGCTCGATTGTCAGCCCGCAGGAGTGTTGACCTGTCCCGCGAGTGTGGACGTCACGGTCGGCGAGCAGAGCGTGGCGATTCCGCTGACTGGCGGAGCGGGCAGCGATACCGCCGCGACGATCAATGCCAGCCTGAACGCCAGCAGTGCAGACGCCGACGTATGGGTCTACGACGATGCGACCACCCGACTTGTGACCGATCTGTCCCCGGACACGGTCTCTGTTCAGGTCAGCACCACAGCACTGTTGACGGTGTCGCTGAACGTTCCTGCGGCCACCGGTGGCACAGTAGTCGACTTGGCGGGCACCGGTCCATTGTCGGTTCCCGCGACGGTCACGGTCCCTGCGGGTGCGCTCTCTGTGGACTTTGACGTGACAGCTGACGCCACCGCTGGAGCAGGCGATGTGACGGCGAGCTTGGGCTCGAGTTCCGACGTCTCGACCGTCACCGTGGTCGACCTGTTGGTCGGCAGCGGCACCTTCATCAGCCAGGTGATCGAGGGCAGCTCAGGCACCAACAAGATTGTCGAGATCTACAACTCAGACGTCACACCGGCCGACCTGTCGCTGTGCCAGATTCGCGGGTACAGCAACGGAAAGACGGCACATGACAGCTCGATTCAGCTCGACAGTGTGACCCTGTCCACGGGCGACACATGGGTCGTGTGCCACACCAGCACCAGCATCGACGCCGGCGCCTGCGAACAGACCAGCGGCAGCTTGAACTTCAACGGCGACGACGTCATCGAGTTGATCTGCGATGGCACCGTCATGGACATCTTCGGCAAGATCGGCGAGGACCCGGGCTCTGACTGGAGTGGCGGCGGACTAAGCACCAAGGACAGCAACTTGATCCGCTCGTGCACGGTCACCGCCGGCGATGTCGATGGCTCTGACGACTTCGATCCCTCGGTCGAGTGGGTCGATGGGGGCACGGACGATCCGGCGGACTTGTGCGCTCACAGCTGCCCCTAGCTACCAGCCGTCGCCCGCGTCGTCGTCTTCCTCGCCAAAGTCACCGAAGTCGACGATCGTCGATTCTCCGTCGCCACCGGCGGCCTCGACACGCTCAATCCACTTCTTGACGTGCTCGGGGATCTCTGGAGGCAAGGCGCCTTTGGCGGCATCTTTCTTGCGGTCCAGCAGTCCGCGCTTTCGTGGTTTGTCGGCCATAGGCATCAAGCCTATCAGAGGCGCTCAGCGACTGCGCGTCATCTCTGCCTCGGCAGCCACCCGCGACATGCGCCACCACGAAGGATTGCCGTCGGTTGCAACAGCAGTATGGGTGCCGATCAACTTGCCGGTGTACGTGTTGCCCGACATCTCTACGTTCAGCGTCTGGTCGGTGCGCGATACTCGCTCGGTTACCCTTCGCCGAGGGCATCTCGCATCCGGGCGGCGTCGGTGTAGCGATCGTCTGCAGCAATCTGCGTGGCGCGCTCGATGACCGCCGCCACCATTGGGTCCACATCGCGTCCGGCGCGCTTCGCGACGGCCTCTGGTCGGTTCTGTACTCTCTTCATGACCAGGTCGATGTGGGTCGAGGCCTTGAACGGCACGTCACCGACCACGCACTGCCAGAGCACCAGCCCCAGTGAGTACAGGTCGCTGCGGCCGTCGAGCGCGTCGAGGTTGGCCTGCTCGGGGCTGATGTAGTCCAGGCTGCCCACCAAGATGCCTTGCTTGGCCAGCTCGTCTTCCTCGTCCATGGCCTGAGCAATGCCGAAGTCGATGAGCTTGACCTGGGCCACGCCCTGTTGGTCTTCGATCAAGAAGATGTTTTCGGGCTTGAGGTCGCGGTGAACGATTCCGGCGTTGTGTGCGACCTCCAGCGCATTCAGTACGCCGACGCCGACGTCGCGCACCATCGCATCGTCGAGCTTTCCGTCGCGCCCCAGGCGTTCGAGCAGCTCTTCGCCGAACAGTCGCTCCATGACCAGGAAGGGACGCCCTTGGTCCTCGCCATAGTCGGTCACCGAGACGATGTTGGCGTGCTTCATGGCCAGCGAGATGCGGGCTTCGTTGTAAAAGCGCTGCACTGCTGCGGGGTCCGTCGAGCAGGCGGGAAGCATCATCTTGACGACCACCAGCTGCTTGGTCTGCGTGTCCAACACCTCGTAGACAAGCCCCATGCCGCCGCGTCCGATCTCGCCTCGGACTTCGTAGCGCCCGCCGATCAGCACCCGATTGGGAGACGGTTTGGCCTCTTCTTCCTCGGCGCGGCGCTTTCGTCGCTCCACGCCGCTTCGGAACACCAGCTGCACGACGCCGATCTTGCTCCGCTTTCCCATGGCGACGTCCTTGCCCAGGTCGCTCAGCGCGGTGAAGACACGCTCGTCATCTAGGCTCTCGACGTCCAGGCCCACCCGCTCAGTCTTCGTGGCGCGCATGACCGCGAGTGCCGTGTCGACGGTGCCTCCGGCCGGGAAGTGCGCTCCAATTTGATTGACGATCTCGGCGACCGGTCCAACGGCGATGCCCACGGCGATGCCCTTTTCGCCGTCCAGACTCGCCGCCAGCTGCAAGGCCTTGGCCTCGCTGGTCCAGCTGGTGATCAGCGTGTTGGAGCCCGAATAGGACAGCTTCAAGCCGGATTCTGTAATGCTGCGCTTGAGCGAACTCAGTCGGGTCTTGTGATCGTGGGTGCGCACTTCGACGGCCACCACCGTGCCTCTGGCGATGGTCGTCTTGACCCCAGGCGCCACCGAAGCCATCGGGACCAACAGCGCCAGATCGACATCTTCGAACAGCATGCCGGCTGTGAGTGTGTGTGGGGGGTTCTTGCGGCGCTTGAGCGTCACCTCGACGGCGTTGCGCATGCGGTTTCGCAGGTGGATGGTGACCGGTCCGGGCCCCACCTCCAAGATGGCCGGGCGCAGTCCCTTGGCGGTCACATCGACGGTGACCTCGTTGGCGCGCACGCCCTCGCGCACCCGAAGACTGGCGGCACCACGAGATGGAATCGTGTCGATCTGAAAGCCGCCAGCTGGCAGCTTTGCCCTCCACCTCGTGCGCTTGGCGCTGTCCAGAACCTTCCTGGCCAACACATGGGGTGTGCGCTGCGGCGACAGCACGCAGTCGACCGCTGCCTGCACGGTTCGGATCTCGCGAGACGTGCGGAACACCGCGGCCACGCTGTCGGGGAAGCTGCCGTCGTACTGGATATTGCAGCTGGGGCAGTGCACTTCCTTGGCCTCGCCGTCGAAGGTCTCGAGCGAAGACTTGGGTCCAAAACAGCTTGGGCAGAGAAGCTCCCAATACATCTCGAGCAAGCCGTGCCGCACAGCTTCGAGGCAACCTCGGATGGCCTCGGTGGGCTCGAGGCCGAGTCGTTCGCCGAGCTCGAGAGCCTGAATGCGGGCCTGTTCGGACTCTGGAGCTCCCGCCACGACCTCGCCAATCAGGTTGCCAAGCGCAAAAGGCGTGACCTGCTCTGCGGCTTCTTTGACCCTCAACAGCTGGTCTGAGGAGAGCGGACTTGGCGCCGGACCAAAGTCTGGCACGTTGCCCTCGGCGATGGCCTTGCTGTTGTGCAGGGCGGCGTCGACGGTGGGCTGGGTCGAAAAATTCGCGTCCGCCATGACGATGGGCCGGGCCAGGAAGTTGCGCGGAACCATGCGAATGACGTAGCGAACAAGGCTGCCGCTGCCCTTGGCTTCGACATCGAGGTCGACCTCGAGTCGCTCGAGGGGGCCGCCTTGCATCACGCGCACATTGCGAAGCCAATTGGGGCTCTCGAAGTCGAACCGCTCTTCGAGCCACTGCACATGCAGGCCGTAGCGCCACAGCTCGCCGAATCGGTCCACACCACCGTCTTCGCGGGGCACCTCTTTGAACGAGAAGTTCAGGCCGGCGTTGCGGTTGAAGCGGTCGGTGTCCGAGAACACCTTCCAGGCGTGCTCCGGGCTGGCTGCTACCTCTAGTTCCCATTCCAGGACGACTGGCTTCATCGCCGCATCGTACGCTACCGGCGAAAGGCTCGGCTGACCAAGGTGGCGACGGCGGTCCACACGACGGCCTTCTTGGCGGTCGCGAGGTGCGGGTTGTGCGGTGCGCGGTACTCGGTCCAGCGGCGGGTGCCGGCGACGTTGCGCAGCCGCTGCTCGACGCCCTCGTTGCGCGGAGAAGTGCGAATGGTCAGGCCTTCTTCGGTCTTCCAGGCGCGAATTCGCCCCTCACGCATGCCACCGAGTCGGCAGGCATCGCGCATCATGTGCAGCATTCCGGGAGGCACATCGCCTTGGGTGACCTGGGCGCTGCCGTCTGCGATGTCCACAATGAAGAGCACGTTCGACAAGTAGTTCCACATGATCAGGCCTCCAACGAGGAGCAGGGTCGCGGCGAGAAAGACAGGCATGGACAGCTCCTTGATGCTTGGACACCTAAAGGCGCAATCGGTGCCTGGGGCTGATGCTCACGATGTGTGGGACGGACTTGCAGGTCGTCTCAAGGAGCGGCGCGCGTCGTCTCGCCGACGATCCCTAGCGGCCTACTAAGGACAGGCCGTCACGTCGACGAGCCCCTGATTCGGGCCGTAGCGGGTGATCGTGCCGGTGTTGTTGCCCGGCGAGAAGAAGTTGCCGCCGGCAAAGAACACCTCGTCGTTGTGCTTCCAGACCGCGTGAAAGTGCTCGGCGGTCGTGGGCGGGCTCGAGAAAGACCACGATGCCGCCTCGTCATCCCAAAAGGCGGCCGTTCCGAAGTTGCCGGCGACCCAGACTGTCTCGCCCGGGTCGGTCCAGACGCCGTTCAGAGGCTGGCCCAGCGAGGTATTGTCGAAGGCAGTCCAGTCGCCATCGGCCCAATGCAGCACCGCGGCAGAGGTGGTGCCGCCCACGGCCCAGACATCGTTGTCGCTACGCCCGCGCACGGTCAGCAGGTTCTCGCCCGCCGAGATGTCTTCGAGCTCGCTGCCATTCCAGGTATAGGCCACCTGTCGGCCGACAAACCAGTTGTCCCAGACCTTGAAGACGATGCCGGGCAGGTCGGTGGCGATGGCCTGCCAGTCCCCGTCGGTCTTGCGCCAGACCTCGCCGGTGTTTTCGCTGACGCTGCCGCCGACTGCCCACACTTCGGTGTCCGTGGCCCACACGCCGAACAGCGTGGCCTCGGTGGGCACGTCGTCGCGAACGTCCGCACCGCCGGTGTGGTGCAAGGCGGTTCCGGCCTCGCCGACAGCCCACCACTCTCCCGGCGCTGTGCCGTGAACCCACCACAGGGCGCGTTCGGTGACGTTGGAGCTGGTGCACAGGCTGTCGCCATCGTAGCGGGCCGTGACCCCGGGTCCGCCGTCGAGATCGCCGCCGACAAAGAGCACGTCTTCGCCGTCACTCCACGCTGCCAGAAGCATGCCCTCGCCGACCTGGTCGGCCATGAGCCCCCAGTCATCGCCGCCCCCACCAGGACAACCCAAAAGAAGCGCGAGCCACATCAAGCCATCCCGCCCTTGGCCGTGGGGGGCAGGGAGCTTGCGACCGGACGGG
>CAYYHT010000354.1:0-7882 GCA_964471355.1 uncultured Enterobacteriaceae bacterium | reverse complement strand
GCCATCAAGAGACGACCTTTCGCACCATCATGGTGCTGGTGATTCTGGTTGGCGTGGTCGTCACCGGCAGTCTGTTCAAGAGCGCCTACGATGCGCACAAGCACCAGGCGCGGCAGGAGCGCCTCGCGGCCTTTGTGACCGATATGGGGGGCACAGCGGCGGCCCTCAATGCCCACTTCTCGGCGATCGAGTCGCAGCTCGAGGCGGTGAGCTCCAGCTCGTCGATGCTGCTGCAGCGCGGAGAGACCACCGAAGAGGCCATCTGGTCTGGGGACTTTGGGCGGGAGGGGGGACCGACCGATTTCGCGATGGCGCCGGCGTACAAGACCGAGATCAGCCGGCACTTTCCCGACGTCACCCGAGCTGGAGGCGGTCCATTGGGCGATCTGCAGGAGACGGCGAATCGGCTCTACCCGGTTCGGCACGCCATGCATCGAGCCCACACGGCACTGCGGCGGCGTCATGGGGCCCCGAATGTCATTGGCGCTGAGGCGCTATGGGCGGCCGAGAAGGGGCCTGCAGACTGGGTGATGATCGGTACCTCGGATGGCGTGTTGCTGTCGCTTCCCGGCATCCACTGGAAGGCCGAGGGGTTTGATCACCGGGTCCGGCCCTGGTACACGCTGGGCGAGCGCGAGATCGACCCGACCTGGGGCAATCCGATGGCCGAGGTGACGAGTGGCACGCTGATGGTGCCGTGCTCGATGTCGATCCGCTCAGACGAGGGCCAGGCGCTTGGTGTGGCCACCATCACCATGGGCTTTGAGTTTCTGGACAAGCAGTTCTTGAAGATGAGTGGTGAGGCGAGTGTGCGTGAGGCCTTTCTGGTCGACGAAGAGGGCCGTGTGATGGCCCGCAGTTCTGAGCGTGTTGAGCTAGACCTGGGCGAAGAGCGCCTCGACGAGGTGCATCAGATGCCCGAGTACCACATCAGCAGTTTGGTGCCGGACATTCGCGCGTCGCGTGCGGGCACCCGAGAGCTCGAACATGAGGGCGAGCACCTGCTGCTGGCGTGGTATCGCTTGTCGGTCGCGAACTGGAGCCTCGTCGTGGAAGCCGACGCGGACTCGCTGCTTGGAGACCTCTGATGGAGATCGACCGCCTCAAGCGCTACTTGACCGAGAACACCAAGATCGACGCGGATGCTTCCTACGCCGACTTCCGCTCGGTGGCGAGCCCCGACGATGCGCGCTCACCGGACCGCTGGCTGGACTGGCTTCGCGAGATCGATGCCATCACGCCTGAGCAATTCACGTCGGCACACACCAGCCGCGGTGTCGAGACGACATCGGTCGAAGCCCTCGCAGCCGATGGGCCGCATCGGTACACCAAGCTGGGCATTGTCGGGCGTGGCGGCATGGCGGCGATTCACGTGGCCAAAGACGAGGACTTGCGCCGCAACGTGGCCTACAAGGTGATGGCGCCGAACGTGGCGGCAAAGCCCACGCTGGTGAAGCGCTTTCTGGCCGAGGCGCAGATCACCGCCCAGCTGGAGCATCCCAGCGTGGTGCCGGTGTACGCCATTCAGTCCGAGAAGGACTCCGGCGTGTTGGCCTACTCGATGAAGCTCATCGATGGTCAGACGCTCAAGGCTGTGCTGGTCGAGTCTGGAGAGCGGCGTCGTGGCGGCGGCAAGGTGCCTTCGGAGTTCCGGCTCAAGGCATTGCTCGAGCACTTTCTGAAGTGTTGCGACGCGGTCGGCTATGCCCATGACAAGGGCGTGGCGCACCGCGATCTCAAGCCATCGAACATCATGATCGGCCCCCACGGCGAGGTGTACGTCATGGACTGGGGGCTCGCCAAGCTGGTGGGCAGCGCCGAGGACCGCGAGGGCCTGGAGCTCAAGATGCGCGGCGCGGGATCTGCGGAACAGACCCAGGTTGGCCAGGTGCTGGGGACCCCGGCATACATGGCTCCAGAGCAGGCCAAAGCGGAGCGAGAGCAGGTCGGGGCTTGCTCGGATCAGTACGCGCTTGGCTTGATCCTGTACGAAATGGTCTGTGGTCGACGGGCCCGGCCAAAGCTCGATGGCCAGCAGGTGCTGCTCTTCGCCCGCGAGGGACGGCTTCCGGACGTCATGCCGGCGTCTGCACGAGGACGGGTTCGGCCCGAGATTCGAGCCATCATTCAGCGCGCGACGCAGGTATCGCCAGACGACCGGTACGCCTCGGTGCACGAGCTCGCCGCCGACGTGCGCCGCTTCATCGCCAACGAGGAAGTGATGGTGCGCCCCGACAGCCCGGTTCAGGGCTTTCAGCGGTCGCTGTCGAACAACCGCGAGCTCACTTCGCTGGTGCTCTTGGGGCTGTTGGCGCTTTCGGCGCTGCTGGTCGCTGGTGGCGCCACCAAGAGCTACTTGGATCGACTTGCGGCCGACGCTCGGCAGGAGCGCTTGGCGGGCTTTGTCAGCACTGTGGGCCGCACTGCGTCGCAGATCGACGCCAACTTTGCGTCGGTCGAGGCCCGGGTCGAGGGGTTGGCCGCCGGGGCCGTGCAGCTCGAAGAGCAGGGGCAGCCAATCGACCGGCGCTGGTATCAGGTGGGTGACTTCGCTCGGGCCGAGACCGCGCCCCCGGATTTGACATGGTCCAAAGCCTACAACGATGCGATGAGCACGACAGAGCCGGACTTCTACCACCCATCGGGCTTTGCGGAAGAGGCGGCACGGCTGCACGCCACTCGGTTGATTCCGCTGCGCCACGTGCTGCGCCGCATGCACCTTGTGGCGCGGTCTCCCGACGGCCTGATCACTGACGAAGCGGCGCTGGAGGCCAGCTGGCGAGATGAGAAATCTCCGATCTTCTATGCCGGTGTGGGCTTCGAGGACGGGATGTACGTGGAACTGCCTGGCTTTTCGTGGCGATCCGATGGGTTCGACCCTCGGGTGCGCCCTTGGTACGAGCTCGGCAAGCTCCGCGGTAGCCCGCGCTGGGGCAACCCCTTCGAGGAAGCCGGTGGCCAGGGGCGCCTGCTGATGCCCTGCTCGATGGGGCTGTTCGACTCCAAGCAGCAGCTGCGCGGAGTGGCTTCGGTGATGACCAGCTTCGACTTTCTCATCGAGCGCTACATGGCCATGCCGGACGTCGCGGGAGTGCACGAGAGCTTCCTGTTGAGCGACGAGGGCCTCATCATGCTTCGGTCCTCTGATGTGAGCGTTCGCAGCAAGAGGGACAAGGCACTCGATGCCAGCTACGCGACCCCGATGTTTCACCACCCCGATGTGCTCGATGACATCGCCACGCACCGCAGTGGCTATGTCGAGAGTGGAGACACCCTGCTGGGCTGGCAGCGCCTGCACGTTCAGGGATGGAGTTTTGTTGTCGAGGCGGATTCCCTGTAGGTGTCATGGCTGATTGACAGTCGTCATTGACGCATGTCAGTGAATTGGCTACCCTGAGGGTCTCTGGGGTTGGTCATGACGTTGTACTCGCGGATCTTTGGCGGCAAATCGGAGGTCATGGACGATGTGCCGCGGCAGCTGCCCGAGTTCGTTGACATGGTCGATGACGTGCCGTTGGACTTCGGCGGGCCACTGCGACTGATCGAGGGAGCGGTGCCCGAGGGCGTGGACCTCGGCTACTGGGCTGGCGGCTGGTTCCGCACGCCCTCTCGGCGCATCGACCATCTGCTCGACTGCTACAGCTCCGCCATCTCGGTGCGCATTCGGACAGAAGGCTCCTCTGTGCTCGTGCGGCGCTGTGACGATGACGTCTATGACGCCGAGATGGCCGCAGGGCGCATCCTGCACAGGGGCATGTTCACCAATCGCGGGGGCGGACTGCTGTCTCGAATGGGCATCGAATTCGGACGAAACGCGATTCACGATTGCGTCGCCTGGGGCGGTCGGGTGCTAGCGAGTACGCACGGCATTGACTACTGGCTCGATCCGCGAACCCTTGAGCAGACCGGGGCCGACCCGCTTGCGAGCGTGCGACGCGAGCTGTCCGGCAGCGCCATTCTGGCTCATCATCCCCGCATCGATCAGCGCACAGGGCGGCTGGTGACCTACACCTACTCAGTCAGTCCAACGTTCGCGTCGGCCTTTGAGTTCTTTGAAATCGAGGCCACTGGCGAGATTGCCCAGCGACGTCGGTACGCCCTGCCGCGCTTCATGGCGCCCCATGCCTTTGGCCAGACTGAACATCACTATGTGGTGCCCGAGGTGCCGGCGCGCTTCCCGAGCATCCGGGCTGCTCTGGGGCTTGTGAAGGGCATCCTGGATGGAGTCACCGACGATGCGAACAAGGGCGTGGTGCTGCACGTCGTTCCGCGGGACCCCGATGCCGAGCCGTTTGAGGTGCGCTTCTCGCTGCACGGCTACATCTACCACTGCACCAACTGCTTCGAACAGGACGGCAAGGTGGTCCTCGACGCGTTTGTGTCGAACCTCAATCCCGAGCGGGAGAGCACGCAGTTCCGCCTGGACAGCACCGGTCCGGTGTACACGAACCTGGGCGGGGTGTTCCGCTTCACGATTGATCCCGTGACCAAGACCGGGACC
This sequence comes from uncultured Enterobacteriaceae bacterium, assembly GCA_964471355.1. Lineage (GTDB taxonomy): Bacteria > Myxococcota_A > UBA796 > UBA796 > CAYYHT01. Next base: position 3,381 of record CAYYHT010000354.1, on the reverse strand, counting down.
AAGCGACTGCTGGTGCCTCGCGTCCAACGGATCACCTTCGATGCCATCGACGAGAGCAAGCGCGGCTCGCCCTACCGGTACGCGTGGTTCGCCGCCAACGACCAGCACGAGGGGCACAGCTCCAGCTTGACCCGGGCCGATACCCACACCGGAGAGCTGCAGCACTGGCACACCGACGAGCGCCTCTTCTTGCGGCAGCCGAGAATCGTGGGTTCCGAGGACGGCCAGGCTTGGCTCGTGGTTCCGGCCTACACTCCCGACGAGACGCGGTTCATGCTGTTTGACGCACACGACCTGCCAGCCGGGCCGGTCGCTGTGCTGGGGGCTGGGCGGCGCTTGCCCTACTCCAACCACGGTTGTGCCCAATGAGGGTGCTCCTGACTGGCGGTTTTGGAGACGTCGGCCGAAGGGTCGTGCCCGCCCTCATCGCCGAGGGCCACGAGGTTCGCGTGTTCGAGCTGCGCACGCCGGCGAACGAGAAACAGGCGCGCGCGTTGCCGCCGCAGGCAGAGGCCCACTGGGGAGACCTGCGTGATGCCGAGGGCGTTCGTAGGGCCGTGGCCGGATGCGACGCGGTCGTGCACATGGCGTTCATCATCCCGCCGCTATCCGAGCTTCAGCCCGAGCTCGCCCACAAGGTGAACGTCGGGGGCACGACGAATGTGGTGGCTGCCGCCGCGGCCGAAGGCATCGACCGCCTGGTCTTCGCCAGCTCCTACCATGTGCATCGCTACGACCCAGAGCGTGGCGAGCCGCTCACGACCGAGGCTGCGGTCGAGCCGTCGGACACCTACGCCCAGCACAAGATTGCTGCCGAGGCCTTGGTTCGCGACGGCGGCGTGCCGTACACCATCCTGCGCATGTCCAGTGTGTGGCTAGACCGATCGCCGAACGCCCAGAACCTGCGGCTGATGTACGACATTCCGCTCGATACCCGCATGGAGACCGCTCATCCAGACGACCTGGCGCTGGCCTTCGCCCGGGCCCCTGCAGTGGACGAGCTGGTGGGACGCACCCTCTTTGTGGGAGGAGGGCCGTCTTGCCAAACCACCTACCGGCAGCTCTACTCACGCATCTTTGCTGCCTCGGGCCTGTCAGAGCTGCCCGATGCCGCGTTCACCCAGCGCCCTTTCATCGGGGACTGGCTCGACACGGCCGAGAGCCAGCGACTGCTGAACTACCAACATCACAGCCTCGAGCAGCTCATCGCGGCCCGACGTGCTGGCCGAATCACCCGAGCGGCCACGCGCCTGCTGTCGCCGCTGATTCAACGATGGATGCTCAGCCACTCCAGCCACTGGAGCGCAGCGGCTCGGCAATGAGCGCCTGGCTTCAGTCACACAACGGGTCTTCCATGGTGCGCTTGTCGCCCGCTTTGACCACAAATCCGGGCAGGGGTTTGCAGCCGTGGTCGGCGCCGCAGACGAGGTCCCACTTGGGTTCTGCACCGAGGTGGCACTTCAAGCATTTGCCGCCGATGTTGCCAATCTTGTCGGTCCCACGCTCAAGGATGACGCGCTGGCCGCCGTCGGTCGTGAGCTTGAAGAACTCCCAGTCAGCCGATGCTTCGTTGAAGCCCTCGTGCCGCTTGACCATTGCTTCGATTGGCGCCAACTGAACGATGGTGCCGATGGGGTATTCGCCGCCCTCGCGAGCCGCTTTCACCGTCTCTTCGGTGTGTCCATTGACGTTGCCAAAATAGGACGCTCCGATCTTCTCCCAGTCGCGGTAGCAGCCGAAATCGGAATCGACGAGGAAGGCATCTTCGCCGGGACCGCTGTGGCTGTTGGTCCACTCTTGGGCTTTGGGGCCACCGCATGATGCGGCCATCACACACAGCAGGGTGAACCAGGCGCGGTGTTGCAAAGCGCTATTCCTGTGGTGTCGGTTGGTTCATCGCGAGGTGAAGCATTTGCTGCAGCTCCTTCACTTCGTATGGCTTCTTGAGCATGGGGATGTGCTCGAGGCCGTCCTCGCGGCTGAAGCCGTCGTAGCCCGAGGTGATCAGGGCGGGGACTGAGGGCCGCAGTTGCTGCACCTGTTCGATGAGCTCAAGGCCGGTCACACCGCCGGGCAGGCCCACATCGGTGAACAGCAGGGCGATGTTTGGGTGTGCGTCGAGCACGGTCAGGGCTTCGGCCGCCGTGGTCGCGAGCACAGTCTGGTAGTTCAGCCGCTTGAGAAGCCTCTGCACGACCCGGGCAACCAGCGCTTGGTCCTCGACAACGAGAATGAGCTCGCCATTTCCTTTGGGTGTGCGCTTGGGGGGGGCTTGTGTAAGCGTGCTGGCTGGCTGTTCGGCAGAGCGGGGCAAGTAGAGCCGGACACTTAGGCCCTCGCCAGGCGGACTGTCGAGGGTGACCCAGCCTCCGCTCTGCATGGCGAACCCGTACACCATGCTCAGTCCAAGTCCCGTGCCCGTACCTGCCGGTTTGTCGGTGAAGAACGGCTCAAACGCCCGCTTCATGGTCTCGGTATCCATGCCCGGCCCAGTGTCCGACACCACAAGGCAGACGTACTCGCCGCCGACATTGTCAGGGTCTGGGCTGCTGGCTTCGGCGTTGTCGATGCGCTCGTTGGACCATCGCAAGCGCAGCGTTCCGCCGTGACTGCCCATGGCATCGCGTGCATTGATCGCTAGGTTGAGCAGAGCGTTCTCGAATTCCGACGGGTCCACCTCGCAGACCCACAGCTTCTGTTCGCCCGACACCTCGATCTCGACCTGTTCGCCTAGGGTGCGGCGCAGCATGTCTTCGAGTCCATAGACCAGCTTGGCCAGGTCCACGGCCTGGGGAACGAGGCTCTGGCGCCTGCCAAACGAGAGCAGTCGCGCGACCAACGACGCCGCACGATCGGTGGCCTGTGAGGCGTCCTCGAGGTGGGTGGACACCTGGTCTGCCGAGACTCCGGGCGACCTAGCCAAGGTGATGCTTCCGCGAATGGCGGTGAGCAGGTTGTTGAAGTCGTGCGCAATGCCGCCGGTCAGCTCGCCGATGGCTTGCAGCTTTTGACTGTGCCGCAGCTTGCGTTCGGTGAGGGCGAGGGTGGCCGCGTCGAGTCGACGCTGCGTGACGTCGGTGCTGATGAGGATGACCTGTTCGACCTTGGGCCCGTGGTAGATGGGTCCTAGTCGGGTGGACAGCACCAGATTCCCCGCTTCGGGGAGCGGCACGGTGACGTCATAGGGTTCAGCGGCGCCGGTCGTGAACACAGCCTCGATGGCGTCGTGCACGGTCTGCTTCTCTTCGGGGGTGCTGCCCACATCGGCCGAGGTTCCGACCACCGACTGGGGGTCGACATCGAACAGCAGCTTGTTGATGAAGGCGATGGTGTGGTCGCGGTTGACGATGGTCACAAAGTCGGGCGCATGTTGCATCAACG
>CAYYHT010000353.1:0-7915 GCA_964471355.1 uncultured Enterobacteriaceae bacterium | reverse complement strand
GCTGTCGCTGCTGATGTTCAGCGAGCCAGCCCGCCCCGGGTCGTCACCGCCATCGCCGCCATCGATACTCATGTTGCCGGACACCGTGATGGCTCCTGGTGGACGCCCCCATGTGCCCTCTTCGGGTGAGGTCGTCGTGATCTCGATGCGGCCCGACCGGCCGCCACCGAAGGTTCCGTCCGCTCCGCTGGCATCCAGGTCGCCCGAGGTGACGAGCACGCCGCTGCCCGACAGCGAGATGCTGCCCGAGCTGCCGCCGTAGTCACCGGCACCGCCGCCAGTGCTCAAATTTCCGGCGTTGTAGAGCCGGCCATCCTCGGCGTACAGGCCGATATCACCGCCTTCTCCGCCATCGCCGCCGGAGCTATCGCCGCCACCGGCGCTGAGGTTGCCGCTGTTGTACACAGACCACCCGTTCAGGTCGATGGACCCGGCACCGTATCCATCGCCACCACCGGTGTTCAGGTCTCCCTTGTTCAGGATGGCGTTGCCCGAGATGTAGATCGAGCCGCCGTAATCACCGGTGCCAGACGCATCCATTGCAGCAGCCGAGGCGAACACACCGCCCCAGTCCCCCGAACCGAGGTTGAAGTAGATGCTCGAGGGTTCGCCATTGGCGCTGGTCGACACCGAGGCCGTGTCCTCGGCCAGGAAATTGAAGCAGGACAATTCCAACCCCACGTATTCGCCGGTCTCGATGCTGCCCGCCACGTAGATGTCGTAGCTGACGCGGAACGAAGCATCGGCACTGCCGTCAAACGTGAGCGTAGCGCCCGCGTCGACTTGCACGCCGCTGAACGTATCCGGCTCGTCCACCGTGTTGTGTTCGTACAGCTCCCCCCACATCACGTAGGGATCGCCATCGACGACACCGAACGACGTCAGCTCGCTGGGATCGAAGACCGTGGGCACAGTGGTATCGGCCGAGATGACCAGCGGATTTGGCCCCAAGTCGGGCGTCAGAGGCGGCAAGTCAAACGACGCATCGGCGACCCCGCTGCCAAACACCTTCAGGTGCCCGGGATTGTCAGAGCCGACACTGATGTCGATCGTGCCCCCCGAACCGGCCTCGTTCGAGGTGCCGCCACGAGCCGAGACCGTGTAGGCCCCCGCCGGGGACACCGGAGCTGTGCGGTCGTCCACGAACACCGCATCCAGACCGTCGGACCCATCGCTTCCGTCTGCGCCGTCGCTTCCGTCTGCGCCGGTGGCTCCGTCCGTGCCGTTTGTGCCGTCTGCACCGACGGCGCCATCCGAGCCGTTGGACCCATCGCTGCCATTGGTACCATCCGTGCCATCGCCGCCGTTGGTGCCGTTGCACACGGTAATGGTCTCGTCGATTTCCTCTGCGGACAGCTGTCCATCGCCATCGGCATCGATGCCGACATCCATCTGTGTGCCGCCATCCGCGCATGCACCGCCGGGATCGAGGGCAGTGACATCGATGAGAGAGCCCGGCGTGCCGCGGCAGCCGGTGGTGAGAGCAAGCAAGACAGCCGTCAATACGGGGGAACGAAGCATGGAAAACCTCCACTGCTGACCGTATAGAAGCGGTACCGGCGCCCGGAAGCCCCCCAAATGCACATCAGCCGTGCACAGCTGCACCAATCGGCGGCGTCCAGCTGCCCTACTCTCGTGCCGCGATCTGACTCTGGCGCCCCGCGAGGCACACCACCCATTCGCATGGAACCGAAACGGCCTAAGTGCGCCTCGCGGCGGCGTCTTGCAGGGCCTGGTTCGCGTTGACGAAATTCAGGGTGAACTGCGCCAGGTCGGCGGCCCGCAGCCGAGGCACGGCGTAGTCCACGAATGCGGCGACCTTGGGGTCATCCTTTGAGCGAGCTGGCATGACCACGTTCAGCTGCACGTCGGCACCGATCACGTCGGGAAGCACACGCTCGACACCACCGGTCTGCAACAAATCGGCCACCAATGACTCCGGCAAACCGGCAATACCCAGGTGATCGAGGACCGCATGACGCAGCACCAAGATGGAGTTGCAGCACAACCTCGGGGTCACACGAACGGTGCTTCCCGAGCGCAGCCGCCACCGGGTCCTTGGCGTGCCGTTGCCGTCAAAGCCGCAGATGGCATCGTGGGCGGACAGGTCCTCGGCCGAGCGGGGTCTGCCGCGTTCGTCGAGGTAGGCTTTGGAGGCGAACAGCCCAAATCGGTCGCTCCACACATGGCGGCCGTACAGGTTGGAGTCCGACAGCGGACCGATGCGCATGGCCACATGAAAGCCCTCGGCAACCAGGTCCATGTTCTTTGTGGTCACCACATACTCGGCGGTGACCCCTGGATGCAGTGCTGTGAACGCAGTGAGCAGCGGACCGATCATCTCGACGCTGATGCCCGGGGGACCGGTGATGCGCAGCAGGCCGCGCGGCGTGCCGTCCTGCTGTGCGATGAGGGTCTCAGTCTCGGCGATCTCGCTGACCAGCCGCTTGCCCCGCTCGTAGTACAGGCGACCAGCATCGGTCAGACCCAGCTGGCGTGTCGAGACGTTCAGCAGCTTGACCGCCAGACGCTGCTCGATCTTCTTGAGACGGCGCCCCACCGTCGTGCGGCTGACCCCCAGCTCGGCCCCAGCCTTGGCCAGGCTGCCCGCGTCGACAACGCGGACGAACAGCTCCATGTCGCTGACGCCTTCCACCACAGCTCCAAGCGCAAGACCCGGTCTCTAGCCCAACTACGGCACGCAGCCAACCTCGACGGCGTCGAAGAACACATTGATGTAGCTACCGTCCCGCAGTGGCCCGCCCAGACGCGTGCCTAGTCCCCTGGGCTCTCGAAACTGAGCGGTCCGAGTCGGCCGGCGCGCAGGTCGGTCAGCAAGATCTTGGCGGCCCGCTCGACGTCGACGACGCCGCCTTTGCGCAGCAGACCCCGGCGACGCCCGATGGCCTCGAGCAGCAGGTCTTCGCGGTCGGGCACCTCGTCGAGGCCGTAGTGGCTACCCAACCGGTCCGAGTGCCGGTCCATCAAGAAACGAGCGGCGAAATAGGCGATGTCCTCAGCGTCGACGACCCGGTCTGAGATCGCCCCCGTCACAGCCAGCCTGTAGCCGCATTCCCGCGGCGTCAGCTTGTGCCAAAGGAAGCCCGGCGTATCGAGCAGCGCCAAGTCCTTGCCGACCTGAATGCGCTGCTGGTGCTGGGTGACAGCCGGCTTGTTGCCGGTCTTGGCGATGGTGCGGCCCGACAATGCGTTCACCAGCGTCGACTTGCCGACGTTGGGGATGCCCATGATCATGGCGACGGTGCGCTTTGGGGCCTTGGACGGGACCATCTCGCGCACCACCGACAGCAGTCGCTGGGCCAGCTTGGGCTGGTGCTGCTGGTGGGCGATGGCTTTGACACCCGACCGAGAGTTGATGACCGCCAGCCACTGCTCGGTGATGTAGGGGTCGGCCAGGTCACTCTTGTTGAGGATCTGAACCACGGGACGGTCGCGGCGAAGCTCGCTCACCAGCGGGTTCTCGCTGCTGAAGGGGATGCGTGCATCCAGCACCTCGATGACGAGGTGCACCTTGCCCATGACCTTCTTGATCTCTTTGCGGGCCGTGGCCATGTGGCCAGGAAACCAGTTGATGCGGGACGTGTCGGCAGCCATGGCCACCGGGTATCACGCCATCACAGGCAGGTGCCGCCATCTGTGCAGGTCACCGTCGTGATTCCGCTGTAGTCGAATGTGGTCCCGGCCGTGCCGTCATCGATCGCCACATCGTGCGGTGCGTTGCCGCCGACATCGACCTGCAGAAGTGTGACCACGCCTCCAAAGTCGAGTGCCGCGCCTCCACCATCGGACGCAAAGAAATCCGCCACGTTGTTCTTGAGCGTGCCCCCGGCTGTGATGCCAGCTCTGGGCCAAGTGGCGCTTGGTTGCTGCTGATGATGCCGCTGGTCATGCGCCGGAATCGACAAAGCAACCCCGGAAAATCCTCGCGAATCACTCCGGAGTAAGGTCCCCGGTCATGCGCAGAATCCCGTCCTCTGGCCCATCTGGAGTGATGGTCGCCCCGGAGATTTCGAAGCCCGAAATACTGGGAATCGCAATCTCGCCCAGCGAATCGGTGAGGCTGGGCAACAACAGAGGCACGAGCGCACCCAAGAATGCCTCGGTATCACTGGCAGCCAGGGTCGCGGCGTCCGGGAAGACCACGTCGTAGTACAGATCCATGTCGCCGAGCGTCGCTGTGAGCGCCGTGCCACCAGCGGCGGTGCCGACGTCGAACTCGGAGGTGCCGCTGACGTACACATCGATCAACGTGGTGCCTGTCGCCGCGTCGCCATCAAGCAGCGTCAGGCGCAGATCGCCGAGCTGCAGGTCGGTCGAGGCAGCACCAGTGCCCGGCACGATGACCGGAGGCAGCAGCGGGTCGACGGCGATGGTGACGTCGGTGACACCGGGCAGGAACAGCTCGAGGTCCGATGCGGCCAGGCCCATGTCGGCGCTGCTCATCTCCATGTCCAGCAAGCCGCCACCCCACAGGGCATAGAACAGCTGGTTGAGGAAGTCGATGGACAGTCCGACACTCGCACCGCGGTTCAGCGGATAGCTCGCGGGCTGGCCATAGGCGCCGTACAGCGGGCCAAAGCCCATGTCGCCCACGTGGTTCCAAGCGTCGGCCATCACCGAGGTCTGCAGCCCCAGCGTCAGGCCGTCGTCGTCGACGACCAGCGAGGAGGGCAGCAGTGAGACGTCGTAGTCGTTGCCGGCCAGCGTCATGGTGAAGCTGGTGAGCAGGTCGTTCAGCGCGTCTTCCAGAACCGGTGGGATGTAGGTATAGACCGCGTCTTCGAGGGCATCCTCGAGCATTCCCTCGATCAGGCCGCTGATCAGGCTGCGCACGCCAAATACATCGAGCACGTCGCCCAGAAAGCCACTCATGTTCCAGTTGAAGCCGATGGTGGTCGCGGTGGCCGAGTCCACATCGACCTCGATGCGGTTGCTGGCGATGTAGGGCCGCAGCAGCATGTCGATGCGAATCGTGTTGGCGGTGATGTCGCCCGATCCGCTGGCGCCGGCGCCGACCAGGGTGCCCGAGGCGTTCCAGTCGACCGAGACGTCGTTGACGTCGAAGCGCGTAAACAGCTGACCGCTAGCCCGCGGGTCGAAGGACACGTCGGTGGTGCCGAAGGTCGGGTTGCTGACGAAGAGGTCGATGGAGTACCACGTGACGCAGCCACCACCGAGCCACCACGGCAGGCACGACTGAGACGAGTCGCTGAACACCGGACCGGTGGGAATCAACCCGCCCAGGTCGGCGTCGACAATCAAGCCAGAGGCCAGGTCTTCGATGGCCTGCAGGCCGCCCGGTCCCTCGTTTAGGCGCACCACAAGTCCGTCATCGGAGCCCGCGCCATAGTCCAAGAAGTCGCCAGCCAGGGTCGCCCGGGTATCGGTGGCGGTGTTGCCATAGCCATCGACAGCAGCCGTCTCGATGACGTTGATGCCAAAGCCCACAGGCACGTCATGGCTGAAGCTGCCGTCGGACGCCACCGTCACTTCGGTGCCCTCGATGGTCAGCAGGTCGACGCCGCTCCACGCATCGCTCGTCGTGCCCGAGAAGGTCACGTCGGGGTCCATCTCCCAGTGTCCGCGATCAGGGGTCGTCAGCACGATCTCAGGACCGGTGGAGTCGATAAGAAAAGGCCCCTCTTCGTCGGACAAGGATGTGCCATCCACCGTCGCGATGACGCTGTACCAGCCCTCGTCCCAGTAGGTGATGTTGCGCCCGCTGATGGTGGTGAGTCCGTCACCCGGAGCCTCGAGGGACCAGGGGGCCGCACTCTCATTGCCGTACGCGTCCCACACCTCGACGGTGGCGGAGTTGGTCTCGCGCACCTGCAGGTCCATGGTCGACAAGGTCAGGTCGATGCCCACCGGAGGTCCGGTGACCGCGATGAACGCCTCGACATCGGTGGCATCGTCGTAGGTGCTGACCACCAGGTAGTCCCCGGGCAGCTCGGAGCTGATGCGGCCCCCCACGATGTCGACCTCGCCGGCTGTCGCGAACACGACGGCTGCGGTGGCATCGACCGGATTGCCAAAGGCATCGCTGGCGAACACCTCGTAGGTGAGCTCGTCGCCCACGACGACTTGGTAGTCCGACAGCACCAGATCGAGGTCCGAGATGCCGCCCGCTGTGACGGTGAGCACGTCGGTGGCGGTCAGCTCTTGCTCGCCGACCGTGGCGGTCAGGGTCAGGGTGTGGTCACCGGCGGTTCGCGGCACCACAGTGGTCAGGCCCCAGCTCACCGCCGTCTCGAGATCGCTGCCCAGCGTGTAGTCGACGTTGCGCGCGGCCACGCCCTCCTCATCGACCACCGACAGCTCGACGGTTGCCGGCTGGCCGGCCTGCACCGTTCCCTCCAGCACCTCAAACGCCAGGGCATAGACTGGCAGGTTGTCGACGACGTCGTCTTCTGGCCCGGGCGAGGCCGATCGACAGCCAGCAGCAAGGACGACAACGAGGGGAATGCAAGCGCGCATGGGCCTAGTGTAAGCGTTCGACACGGGTCGCGGCTATACTTGCCCAATGATTCACATGCTCGCTCTGGCGCTGTCGATGACCGCGCACGCGGAACCGCTGGATATCGACGTCGACCAAGCCGTCCAGGTGCACATCACCAACCAAGGCCTGCGACACCTCGGCGACGCCGTCGAAGCCCTGGTCCCTCAGACGATCGAGATTCTGGACACCAGCGGCAGCTTCGACTGCGACTCCACCACCGCCATCAACTACACCCTCGGCGGATTCGACGTGCTGCTCAGCGCCGACGACGTCGACCTCGCGGCCACCGCGGGCGAGCTGACCCTGACGCTGTTCGCGACCTTGGACTCCGAGGCCACCACTGTTGCGGTGACCGGGGACTGCGCCATCCTGGTCGACCTCGACGAGACCTGTGATCTGCAGCTGCCCACGACGGGCATCGAGGCCAGCTTCACCATCGGCATCGTTCCCACCGCCACGGGCTTTGACGCCGACGTCAGCGACGTCAGCTACGCCTTCACTCCGATGACCAATCCCCTCGACGACTGCCTGCTCGCCAGCGCGATCGGCACGCTGCTGGGTCAGAATCCCGACGCCATCGGAGACCTGCTGGCCGGTGCGCTCGGTCCCGCCCTCGAAGATCTGGGACCGGTGGTCGAGGGCGCCCTCGAAGACGCGCTGAATGCGCTGGCCATCGAGACCGAAGTGGACCTGCTGGGCAACCCGATGGTGCTGTCCATCGATCCAGCCGCCATCACGATCGACGACACGGGCCTGGTGTTGGGCATGTCGGCGGGGGTCGGGCTGCCGGGCATCGCCGAGTGCGCCAGCGGCATCGGCACGCCCAGCCTCACCGGAGCGGCCTTTCCGACCGTCACCGAGACCGCACCGGGCTCGAGCCTCGAGTACGACGTGGGCGTCTATGCCAGCCAAGACCTGACCGACTCCATTTTGTACACGCTGCAGGCCAGCGGAACCCTGTGCTTCGAGGTCGACGAGCTCGCGGGCTCTCCCCTCACCTCAGACCTCATGGCCGCCTTCTTTGGCAGCGAGCTGGTCGAGGTCGCCGGCGAGGGCGCTCCCTCTCGCATTTTGATCCAACCGGGACCAGCGCCGACGACTTGGTTCGACGGCGATCAGCCCGTCATCAACAGCACGATCAACCAGATGGCCCTGTCGCTTGTCTCCGAGGTCGACTACCGAGCTGTGCGCATGGCCACCGTCGACGTGACCGCCGATCTTGGCATCGAGGTCGACCTGATCGACGGCGAACTGACCGCCGGCCTTGCGGTCGAGTCCGGCAGCGTGCTGGTCGAAGAACGCCCCAGCGAATGGCTCTCACCGGGCTTTGGCGTCGGCGCCGCAGGCCTGGTCGACATCGCACTCGGCGGCTTTCTGCCCGACGACTTGCTGCCC
>CAYYHT010000352.1:0-7934 GCA_964471355.1 uncultured Enterobacteriaceae bacterium | reverse complement strand
GTCTCTTTGTGTTTCTGCACTTTAATGTCGCCAGTGCCGCGCTCACGCCAGAAGCCGTCGGCCTTGAACCCCCACATCAGCGGGGATTGCACCTCGGTGCCGTCGTAGCCGGTGCAGATCCAACCGCCGGCCTTTTCATCCCAGCGGGGGTGGCTGTCGTCGTCGCACTCCATCTCGAAGTCCGATTCGATCTCCTGTACGGGCTCGGTGGCGACGGGAAGGGGCTCGGGACCTGGGTCAGGATCAGTGCCTGTTGGACCTGGGTCAGGTTCGACCACAGCGACTTCGTCGGGGTTGGGCTCGACGTTGTGCTTCACCATCAACTTGCCGTCGGGAGGCACTCGGACCATGCGTGCGAAGGCCGCGGTGTCGTCGCCCAGGCGGCCGATCTGCACCAGGTGGATGCCCGCATCTGTCTGCAGTGGAGGGGCGGCTGGCTTGCCGTCGACGGTCATCCAGAAGCGGCTGTTGAAGGGGGCGACGGTCAGGTAGCCGTCGGGCAGCTCATGGGCGGCAGCTTCGTCATAGCTCTTGCGATCCCCGTACTCAGCGGGCCACAGACCCGGCTTCATGCGCGCGGCAGCGGCGAACCACTCCGACGCCTCTTCCGGAGCTCCGCTGTACATGTGGGCCATGCCTTGAACCAGCCACAATCGGGCGAGCAGCTCGGACTCGGCGGGTTTGCTGCACGCGTACGAGGCGTCCACTTCGGCGACGGCGTTCAGCGCGTCGGGCACCTGGAAGTTGTCGAGGTGCTCACTGGCCTCGTTCAGCACCCAATCGGGTGGACGGCAGTCCTGGGCGGCTGCGAGGCTGGAGATGATGAGCAGGAGCCACATGCGGGCGAGTCTATCCGTAGACGGCGATCAGCTGGCGTCCCTCGGCAACGAGCTTGCCCGAGGCATCCCACATTCGACCGCGGTTGTGGGTGTGGCCATTGGCTGCGGAGGTGCACCGGTAGTCGAAGAAGAACCAGTCGTCGGTGGTAACGGTGTCGGGCACATCGACGAAGCTGAGCGACCACGAGACGGTGCTGGCGGCATGGGGTGCGGTCATGATCGAGAGTGCGGGGGTTGGCCAGGCGTCCATCAGACCGATCAGGGCCTCGTGGGCGGAACCGGCCGGGGTGCGGTGGCGGCACCAACCGGCGAGCCAGGAGCTGTTGGAGCCGGTGAAGGGCAGGCCTCCGCCGGAGTAGCGGATGGCGAAGTGCTGCAAGAAGTCCGGCATCATGCCCTTGAGAAACGGGGCCTCCATGAGGCTGTCGCGGTCGGGCAGATCGGCCTTGAGTGGCGGCTGCATGCGCACGGTGTCGGGTCGGGGGACACCGAAGCAGACGTCGGCAGAGCAGCGCAGCTTGTCGCCTTCGTGGATGCTGGAGCGGACGGAGGTGTAGCTGCGGCCGGAGCTCAGGGGGGTGACGGTGACGGTGCTGGGTCCCGTGACCGGGCCGCTGTAGACCAGCTGCATGGTGACGGGGATTCGGCCGTCGGCGTGTTCTCGGGCACGAGCGAGCGCTGCCGCGGCCACCACTCCACCAAACATCGCGCGTCCCTGCCGCCACGATTCCGGGGCCTGGGCCAGTCTGCTGTCGACCAGATCTGCAAAACCAACCATCGGGGTCAGGATCCTCCTGTTCCTATTCACGGTCGGCTGTAGCGCTGGGTTCATGGCCTGTCCAGGAGGGGTCAGGATCCTCCCATTCCTTTTCGGGCGGAAATCCAGCCCGACTAGTGTCCACGGCCCATGGTGGCGTGACTACAAGGTCTTTGAGGAGGGCTCATGCCCAGACCATTGCGAATCGACTACGCCAACGCTCTCCATCACGTCATGAATCGCTCCGCGAGAAAGCAGCGCATTTTCGACGACCCGTGGCGCTGTCGCTTCTTCGTTTCGCTCCTGAGTGAGCTTCCTGGACGGTTTCACGTCAAGGTTCACGCCTACGCCATCATGCCGACGCATTGGCATGCGCTGATTGAAACGCCCCACGCCAACTTGGCTTCTGCGATTCAGTTCCTGGATGGCGAATTCGCCCGGGACACGAATCGGCGACGCGGAACCGACGGACAAATCTGGCGAGGGCGGTACATGAATTGCGTGGTCGAGGACGAGGTCTATTGGCGCTACCTGTACTTCTACATCCACGCGAACCAGGTTCGAAGTGGTATTTCCTCCTCTCTAGATTCGTCCAGTTGGTGCAGTCATCCGCACTATTCGGGTCAGACCGCTCCTCCGGATTGGCTGTGCATGGAAGGGCAGAGCAAGCTCTTTGACGGGCCTGGGGGCTATTTGAACTATGTCGACGATCTGGTCACGGGCCAGGCCGTCGCACCAGAGGGGTTCGATGCTAATCGGCTTTGGAGGCCGAATCACACGGGTGTGCTGGCCTATGTCCCGCCGCCGCCACCCAGTACCGTGGACGATGCTGTGCGGCAGGTTGAGCTCGTGACCGGACACAGCATCTGCGAATTGCGTCGGACGAAACGGGGCTGCAGAGGCAATTCACCCGGTTGTCTCGCATGTTGGTGGGCGCTGCAGACCACCATCGAGAGCCAGGGCAAGGTGGCCATCGCGCTCGGCATTTCGGTCGCTGCGGTGAGTAAACGCGCGGCGCGGGCGCAGCGGCTGCTGGATGACGGTCATCCCGCGATGACACACTGGGTGCGCATGCTGCGGGACTCGGTGCAGCTAAAACTCGCCAGCAAGTAGCGCTACGGTGATTGCGGTGCTGCAAGACGAGTGCCCCATAATTTCCGCCCGAATAGGAATAGGAGGATCCTGACCCCTCCTAGAAGTGCCCTCCAAGCCCGAACGCAGACGTCGTTGAATAGGAATGGGAGGATCCTGACCCCGAAGCTGACCCCGAAGCTCGAACCCGGAGCTGGGGAAGTGGGCACCCACTCCCGCGGGTTAGCGTCGCGGTAAGGAGATCCATGCCGCTCGCCCTCGCTCTCGCAGTCCTCTCGTTTTCGTTCTTGGCGTCAGCGGAGCCGGTGGACCTGTGCCAAGCAGCGCGGGCCAGAGGCTATGTGGCGGCCCAAGATGGCAGTGTGCTGCTGCCCTTTGAGACCGAGCTTGCACGCCGTCCGCCGGTGACTCCTCTGGAGTACCTGCAGAAGTCCAGCATCGATGGCATGGGCCGCACTTTTGAGGCCATGAGCGCTCAAGGCGTCGTTCCCATCGTGCTCATCGTGCCGCCGCGCCTGGTGGTGTTGGCCGATCAGCTCGACCTGCCCAAGAACAACAGCTGGAGCACCAAGGTTCCCGAGCGGGAGTACCGGGCGATTCTGCAGATCTTGGGCGAGCAGGCTCAGGTCGTCAACGGGCTCGACGTCCTGCGCGAGGCCAAGCTCGAGCAGCCTTACTTCAAGGCGGACCCCCACTGGACCCCCCAGGCAGCCGATGCCATCGGCCAGGCGGTTGCCGAGCTGATTCGCAGTACCCCCCAGGGCAGCAAGCTGTCTCACATCCAGTACGAGACCAAGGAAGGCAAGCCCTTCGAGCTCGAGGCCTCCGCCCGCAATGTGTCCAAGCACTGCCCAGAGCTCGACCTGCCGAAGCGCAACTTCCTCAAGCGCCACACAACCTCGACAGAGGCCGATGCGCTGGGTCTGCTTGGCGAGGCCCCACCCCCGCCGATCGCCCTCGCCGGAACCAGCTTCAGCGGCGCCCACTACAACCTCGCGGGCTCGATCAAGGAACACGCCGAGGCTGACGTGCTGCTCTACAACGTAGGTGGCGGCGGCATGTTCTCGGCAATGCTCACCTACCTGCGCTCGGACAACTACCAGAACGATCCCGCCGCCTTTGTGCTGTGGGAGGTCAACTTCGACACGATGCGGCAGCCCTCCCTCGCCGAGCGTCCGACGTTCAACCACGACGACGTGTTCAGGCAGGTCTGGCCCGCAGCCGCCCGCGCGTGCACCGCGACCGATGTCCTGGTCGAGGGCAAGGGGCCCGTCGCTTCGAACCGGGTTGTCGCCATCGAGGTGCCCACATCGGTGGACACCAAGGGCACCGATGTCGCACTGAAGCTGGAGCTGGCCGACGTCGGCAAAAAGAGCTTCACCGTGCACAGCGTGTACCGGGGCGGAGGCAGCGACGACTACACGGTCAAGGCCTACGGACGACTCAAGGGCACCGGCCGCTACTTCGTCTCGGTTGGCGGCAAGCGAGCCCTAGAGCGCATCGAGTTGGTGTTCCCGGAAGGAGCCGATGGCATGGATGTGAGCGCGCAGCTCTGCGGGCTCTAGGTCGGTTCGCCCGGCTGGTCCGGCTCGCTCGGCTCGGTGGGTTCGTCTTGCGCTTCCGGCTCGTCTTCTGCCGGCGGGGTGGGCTCGACCTGCTTGACCGCTTTGGGTTCTGACTTGGACTCACCCTTCTTGTTCAGGTGCAGCCGCTGAGGCTCGGCCGAGGGCTGCACGTTCAGCTCGTGCCCTGCGATCAGGTAGGTGCCGACCGGCAGGTAGCCTTCGAATTCGCCAGACAGGAGCAGCTCATCCTTGGCGTAGGAGATGGCGGCCGCGTAGTCGGGATTGAAGGGAGGCGGAGAGGGCACGAGGTCGCGAAGCTCTTTTGCTTTGGAGCTGACATCGACGGGTCCGTACTCATCGTCGACCTGCTTGAGCCAGGTGGCTGTGTGAGCGTCCTCGTTTTTTTCGAGCGCGATTGTCAATCGATTGCGCAGCTTGCCCACGTTGCCGGTGGCTCGTGCGACCCGCGCGCCGATCAGGTACAGCTCGGCATCGGTCTCGTAGTCATCATTGGAGGAAACTTCGACGAACTTTCCTTCGGCGGCAGCGTACAGCCCGCGATTGGCTAGGCTGGCCACTTCGTCCCGTTTTCGCTCGTACTCCTCAGCATTAAACAGCCCGGCCCACGCCGGAAGCGCAGTGCTTGCAACCACTGCCAGCAGCAGTGCGAGGCGGAGCAGACCAGAGATCAACGCGAGAGACTCCTACATTCCGGTAACACCGGACAACCAATTATGTGCCCTGGTTCGTTCGGTGACGAGCCCGGGCTGCTCCGATAGCATGCAATCCCATGCCAAAGACGACCCCCTTCCATCCCCGAACGAGTGCTCTGTGCACCAGCTATGCTTGGAAAGAGTGGGCTGGCTACATCGCCATCAGCAATTACGATCGTCACAGCGAGCGCGAGTATTTCGCGGTGCGCGGCGCGGCGGGGTTGCTCGATGTCACTCCGTTGTTCAAATACGAGATCACCGGACCCGACGCGGGGCGTTTTCTCGCCAAGCTGTGGACCCGGGACATTTCGAAGATCTCGGTGGGCACCGTTGTGTACGCCGTCATGACCGACGAAAACGGCGAGGCGCTCGACGACGGCACCGTCAGCCGCATCGGCAAGAACTGGTACCGCATGTCCAGTTCCGAACCGTGGCTGCATTGGCTGCACAGGCACTCTCGCGGCTACGACGTCCAGATTGAAGACAGCACCGACCGCATCGGGGCCTTGGCGATTCAGGGTCCAAAGGCCCGCGCCATTCTCAACCCGCTCATCGACGGCTTCGACCTCAACAAGATGCGGTTCTTCAAGAAGCGCCGCCTCAAGTTCGCAGGGGGCATCGAGGTGCAGGTCAGCCGGACTGGCTACACCGGCGATCTGGGCTACGAAGTCTGGTGCGACGCCAACGACGCGCTCAAGGTCTGGGACGCCATCGTCGAAGAAGGGCAGCCTCACGGCCTCGAGCCCATGGGTCTTGACGCGCTCGACGTATGCCGCATCGAAGCGGGTTTTGTGCTGCAAGGGGTCGATTACCTGTCGGCCAGGCACTGCCTGTCGGACTTCCAGCTGTCCTCTCCCTACGAGATTGGCCTGGGCTGGACCGTTGAGCTCGAGCGCGAAGAGCCCTTCTTGGGACACAAGCGCCTGATTGCCGAATCTGCCAACCCCGAGTGGGACATCGTCGGCCTCGAACTCGATTGGGCCGAGCTCGAACGGCTGCACGAGGCCGAGAATGTGCCTCCTCACCTGTCGCCCACAGCCTGCCGCATCGCCGTGCCGCTGTTCGACGCGTCGGGCGAGCGCCAGATTGGCCAAGTCACCAGCACCGTCTGGTCCCCACTGCTCAAGAAATACCTGGCCATCGCCCAGGTGATGAAGCCGTGGACCTCCATCGGCACCGAGTGCCGCGTCGAGTACACGGTCGACTTCTACCGGGCTGACCTGGGCTGCAAGGTCGTGAAGAAGCCGTTTTTCGATCCGCCGCGCAAGAAATCCACGCCAGGACGCGCCAAGAAGGGTGCTGCTGTCGCCAAGAAAGAAGAGGCAGCCTGATGGCTACGCACTACGACGCGATCATCATCGGTGGAGGCCACAACGGCCTGTGTGCAGCGGCCTACTTGGCCAAGTGGGGCCGCAAGGTACTGGTGCTCGAGCAGCGACACTTGGTCGGAGGCGCCGCCGTCAGCGAGGAGCTGTACCCGGGCTTCACCTACACCGTCTGCAGCTACGTCGTCAGCCTGCTGCGGCCCTGGATCATCCGCGATCTCGAGCTGGCAAAGCATGGCCTGGACATCGTGCCCCTCGAGGCCTCCTTCACGCCACATCTCGACGGACCGGGGCTGTGTCGCTGGCCCGATGGTGGCATGACCCGCCAAGAGATTCAGCGCTTCAGCAAGAGCGACGCCGACAAGTACCCGGACTTCGGCAAGGCGATGGGGCAGCTGGCCCGCTTCGCAAAAGAGATCATCGACAACCCGGCACCCAATCCCGCGTCCTTCCGACCCAAAGATCTGTGGCAGATGATGGGGCTCGGGCAGCACTTCCGCGGCCTTGGCGACGATCTGGGCGCCCTGCAGTTCAAGCTGTCGACCATGAGCGGCACCGACTTTCTCGACGAGTGGTTCGAGAGCGACCAGCTCAAAGCACCCATGAGCTGCTCGGGCATCATCGGCACCATGCTCGGGGTCAGCAGCCCCAGCACCGCCTACGTGATGTTGCACCACTACATGGGCGAGATCGACGGCTCCAGCCGTGCCTGGGGGTTCGCCAAGGGCGGCAATGGCTCGGTCAGCAACGCGATTGCCAGTGCGGCCAAGGCCTACGGCGCCGAGATTCGGGTCAACGCCGGGGTCGAGAAGATTCAGATCAGCGGTGGAGTCGCCACTGGGGTGGTCTTGAAGGGCTCGGGCGACGTGCTGACTGCGAAACAGGTCATCAGCTCGCTGGAGCCGAAGCTCACTTTCTTTGGGTTGGTGGGCGAAAAGAACCTTCCCGACTCTGATTTCATCCGCCGCCTCAAGCAGTACAAGCTGCGTGGCAGCAGCGGCAAGGTCAACCTATCCCTCGACCGGTTCCCAGAGTTCGCGTGTCGACCGGGCATGGGTCCGCATGTGCATGGGGACGTCGCCATCGCTCCGTCTGTTGCCTACCTCGAGAAGGCCTACGACGACGCCAAATACGGGGACTTCAGCGAGCGGCCGTTCATCAACGCCATCTTCCCATCGCTGCTTGACCCGAACATGGCGCCTCCCGGAAAGCACGTCATGAGCTGCTTTGTGCAGTACGCGCCATACCACATCAAGGAGGGGCCGGAGCACTGGCCAGAGCGCCGCGAGGCCTTTGGCGACGCGGTCATCGACACCCTGTCCGAGTACATGCCAACACTCAAAGACGACATCCTGCATCGTCAGGTTCTGACTCCCTGGGACCTCGAACAGGACTTCGGGCTGACCGAGGGCAACATCTTCCACGGCGAGCTGGCTCTTGAACAGCTGCTCTTCCAGCGTCCGGTCAGCGGCTGGGCGCGGTACCGCACTCCCATCAGCAACCTGTGGCTGGGTGGTTCTGGAGCGCATCCAGGAGGAGGCGTCATGGCGTCTCCCGGTGCCATGTGTGCGATGGCCATGCGCGATGAAGGAGCGATCTGATGTCTGAGGTTCTGGTCATCGGAGGCGGCCACAACGGCCTTG
>CAYYHT010000351.1:0-7982 GCA_964471355.1 uncultured Enterobacteriaceae bacterium | reverse complement strand
GACTGTATGACGAGGACGGAGCCGGAACCCGCAAGCCCTGGTACCTCGACCTGGACGGCGACACCCACGGCGATGCCGCGACGCTACAGCTGACCTGCGGCGACCCCGACGGCTTTGTTCAGAGTTCCGATGACTGCGACGACGACGAGGAACGCGCATTCCCGGGCAACATCGAGACCTGCGACAACATCGACAATGACTGCAACGGCGATGTGGACGAGGGGCTGATTTGCTTCGAAGTCTGTGACGACGGACTCGACAATGACGGCGACGCTCGCGTCGACTGTTTCGATGACGACTGCATCGGGGACCCGGCCTGTGCCGAGGTCTGCGACGACGGAATCGACAACGACCTCGATGGTCGCATCGACTGCTCAGACGTCGACTGCGAGGGCACAGACAGCTGCCTCGAGGTCTGCGACGACGGCATCGACAACGACATTGACGGCCTCGTCGACTGCGAGGACGGCGACTGCTTTGGCAGCGACAGCTGCACCGAGCTGGTGTGCGATGACAGCATCGACAACGACGGCGATGGCCTCGTCGACTGCGACGACCTCGATTGCTTCGGCCCCGACTGCGCCACGTTGGACACCGTTCGAGTGACCGCCGGCCGCATGAACATCTCGGTGCAACACAGCGGCAGCGTCGACACCTGCTATCCGCCCTATGTGCCCATCAACGTCTCGCGACAGGTCACCAACCACCGCCGCATCTTGCGTGCATACTCAGTCGAGGGCACTGCCCAGGCACTGTCGCCCGCCGGCGGCGTCACCGTTTGCGACTGGAGTGTCGCCACGGCTACGGCAGTCGGCGACTACCGAAATGCATCGAGCTTTGTCGGTGGCGGAAACCCTGAAGTGCGGCTCGATGCGGTCGTGCATCGCGGCTTCAACGCCGACCCGGGCTGTGGTCTGACCGACGGCCGACAGCTGCCCAATCGCTTGCTGCCCTGCCTGCCGGGCGACTCGGCTCCCTGCACTGCCGGAGGCGACTACGCCGGCATGGTGGCCTATCCGAGCGCTCCATTCGGCTTCAATGATTGGCCCACCGACGTCGGCGTCGGCGGACTGTGGTACGGCGGCCCTGGCCTGATGGTCAGCGATGTGGGCAACGCTTCAACCTATGCGTTCATCACCACCGTGTACGGCTTCGATATCGACTGCGAAAAGGCGAAATCGTCCTATCAGCGGTCCTACGACATCCCGTTCTTGCTGCCAGGCGAGCCCTTCCAGCTGTCCGCGCCGTAGACCCTAGCGGCAGGCCTTTTCGATCGCGTCCCAGACCAGGGCGCGCCCCACTTTTGTGACCGATGAGAACGGGATGAGCTGGTCACCGCGCAGGCGGAACTCGTCGCGCAGCGCCTTGAGGTTCTTCTTCTTTTCCTGCGCCTTGAGCTTGTCGACCTTGGTCGCGACCACGAGCGTGGGAATGTTGGACTCGGTCAGGCTGAACAGCAGCTGACCGTCCATCTCTTGGGGTTTGCGGCGGGCGTCAACGAGCACGACGACCAAACGAAGGTCCTCGCGGCCACTGAAGTAGCTCTCGACCATGCTCTTCCACTGCTGCTGAATGTGAGTGGGCACCTTGGCAAAACCGTAGCCGGGCAAGTCAGCAAACGCGCAGGCGTTGCCCACCTCGAACAAGTTGATGGCCTGGGTGCGACCCGGAGTGCGTGAAACGCGGGCGGCCTTTTTGTTGTTCAATAGGCAATTGAGGGCGCTGGATTTGCCGACGTTGGAGCGCCCGGCAAACGCCACCTCTGGCCGCCCTAATACCGGCCATTCCTGAGGAAAACTGCCGACGAAATGTACCGAACCCGCCTGATTGCGCATGGACCCTCCTCCCGAGGAGTACGATTGAGGCTCTTCCCGTTAACCGAGACTCGTGAACAAGACTGGCTGGAATCGACCCGTAAAGGTCGAACACATCTCGGACGACCAGGAGGTCTGGTTCATCAGCGACCTGCACCTCGGAGATGGCACGCCCAGCGACGTGTTCTTCGGCAAGGACCGGCACCTGATTGCTCTCATCGAGACGGTCGAGCGGCGTGGTGCGACCCTGATCGTCGGTGGCGACGCCATGGACTTCCACCAGGCGTGGAGCTTTACGCGCATCTTGCGGGCCCATCAAGAAGTGCTCGGCGCCATGAGTAAGATCGCCCAGGAAGGGCGCCTGTACTACATCGTCGGCAACCACGACTACGACATCAACCTGTACCGCGAGATCCTGCGCTTCAGGGTGTGCGACGAGCTGCACGTCGGCGAGCGCATCAAGGTCACCCACGGCTACGAGTACGACCCTTTCCACGCCAACAAGGACCTCGAGCGAGGTCAGTGGTCGACCAAGATCCACCATCTTGTCGAGCGCTACCTGAACACCTGGCTCCGAATCCCGCTGGGCGAGTTCTACACCATCCCCAATCGCTTGTTGTTCTGGTTGGCGCATAAGGTCGCAGTGGCGGCGCACGGGTGGGCATCGGTCATGAACGCCCTGGGCTTTTCCCGAAGCCTCGAGTCCCTCGATGGCGAGCTGAATTTCTGGGCGCGCAGCAACATGGGCGACCCGATGTGCATGTTCCCTGCCATCTGGCGCGACCTCGAGCACAACAAGTTCGACTACATCGTGTGCGGCCACAGCCACCTACCGGGCGTCGTGCCCCAGGGGGACCGTCGCTACATCAACACCGGTTCGTGGACCTTCTCGTCGAGTCACTACGCGGTGTGGGACGGCAAGGGCTTCACTTCCCACGACTGGATCACCGGACGCGAGTTCGCCGAGGACTTCTATCGCCCGCTGCTGGACGGCAGCATCGACGAGAAGGACTTCTGGCAGTGGTGGCGCGAGAACTACATGGGCCTGCTGCGCTTCCGAGAAGGCGAAGAGCGGCTCGGTCGACTGCGCGGCTGGGAGAGCTACGTGCGTGACCATCAGCAGATGAGCCACCTGCACACCCAGCGCATGTCCGCACTGCCGCCCCCGAGAGAGCGGCCGAGCGAACCGCCGAACAAGTAGCTACCAGGTCACGACGACGCGCACGTCCTCGTCGACACCGCCTTGGTTCTCGATCGTCAGCGTGTTGTTGTCCGTCTGGTAGACCTCCAAGGTCACGGGCTCACTCGCGGCCATCAGCTGCCTGACTTCTTCCGCGCCGAGCGGGCGACCGTAGATCGCCGCGCCGTCCACTCGTCCGATGCGGAAACGCCCGCCGGCGCCACCGCGGGCTCCAATGCGCAGCACCTGGTCGTTGGGAGCGACAGGCGAGCCCTGGCCAGTGGCAGTGTTGACGGGTGCGCCGTCGATGTAAGTGATCACCTGACCGCTGGATGGGTTGTGGGTGATGGCGACGTGTACCCAGGTATCTGCGGGCATGTCGTAGCCCGTGTTGTGCCAGAACCAGCCCGCACCGGCCGTCGTCTCGATGGCCCAGTTCAGACGGGCCGTGCCCGGGAACAGAGCGAACTCGTACGTGCTCTCTTTGTTGAAGATGATGTAGTGGTCGGTGGTCGCGTCGACGTCGCGGTACACCCAAGCCGCCATCGTCAGGCCGGCGTCCAGATCGAGAGACGGACTGTCGGGCGCTTCGAAGTAGCCCGAGTTGCCGCTGAAGTCGGCGGCAGAATCGGCCTCGCCAGCGGCCCAACCGGCACCGGCTTGCAAGGTGGCGTCGTTGCCGTTTCCGCTGCTGTCCGCCGCGCTGGTCCCACTGCCCTCTGAGAAGGTGTAGTACGCCCGAAGGTCGTTCTGCGGAATGGCGCTGACCACGCCTCGACGAATGATGGTTGAGCTTGATGCCCGCCATACGCCGCCATCGTCGATCCAGATCGTCGCGGTGATGTCGTTGGTTCCAGCGTTGTGCACGACATTGATGCTGCCGGTCGACGAGATGGTGGCCGTCTCGGAGTACTTCTGCGTCAGATCGGCCAGCTGCACGCCGCCCACCGAGTCCGCGTCGATGACGCCTGTGACTTGTCCGATGTCGTGGCCGTGGTCGCCTCGAGCGACGTTGTCGGTGCCGGTGCCAACCGGCAGCCGATTCATGTCGACAAAGCCCGAAGTCAGTTCAGCAGCATCGTGGTTGTGGGCAGGAAGCCGGGCGGCGGCGAGCACTCCGCTGTCCACGTCGGCCGCATCGTGACTATGAGCCCCCGTGATGGCGCCACTGCCGTCGATGACCACCTGGCCTCCGACTCGAATCTCGCTGGCGTCCACGACTCCGCCAGAGACGGAATTCGCGCGCAGGGCGTAAGGCACGCTGTTGATGGGAACCCGGATCGGCAGCTCGGTGCCACCGTCGACCACCAGTGCGAGGAAGAGCGCACCGCCATCGGCCACCGTGTCATCGACACCGGTCAGCTCGACCGCGTAGTAGCCGCCGTCGAACATCACATCGACCTGCGCGTCCTCGTAGACCGCGGCCCCGCCCGTTTCGACGTCGTAGATGCGGAAGGTCACGTCGTGGTCGCCGTCGAGCGGCGCTCCCGTCGCGTCCAGCAGACGCCCCTGATGAGACAGGGTGGTGGGTACGGCGCTCGCAACCAGCGGAGCCAAGACAAGGGCGGTCAGTAGGGTAAATCTGTGCATCATGAGTTCCTTTGCAGCGCCCAGGGTACACCATTGGAGCGCCGCTTTGGAGACTCAGTGGCGGCGCCCTTGGTCCCCAAAGATTTTCTCGTCCAGCACGGCAAAATCGTCGTCACCGAGCAGCTCGCGAAGCTTGCTCTCGGAGTCCTCGCGCGCCTCGGACATCTCTTTGCGAGCGTCGATCCAGGACACCGACCCGCTTCGGGCATCGTCATGAACGGTGCGCCAGGTCGTGTGACGCTCGGTCAGCAGCAGCCGCAGCTCTTCGGTGGTGTCGTCAGACAAGCCCCGCTCATCGGCAAAGGTACTGACTTCGTCGTTCATGCTGTCAAGCCATGCCTCGCTGCTCGCCTTGTGTCGCTCTTGGCGGCGCTTGCGATTGGCCTGCTCCATCAACGTCTCGAGCTCTTCGCGGACCGCAGGGTCATCGAAGTCGATGGCGCCCTTTTTGTCCGGGGAGCCCATGTCTTCGAAGATGTTGGACGAGCCGGAGCCCAAGCCATGAGCGTCGCCCTTGGTCGAGGACCGCGGGCCATGCTTGCCCTGACGGCGCCCTTCACGGCGACCATCGGCGTCGCCATGACGACCGCTGCGCTCGGGCCGCATGTGGGCGGAGGCTTGTTCAGCCGGCTGGGCCGGAACGGTCTCGAGAGCCGCCACACGCCCGTTCAGGCTCGACAACGTCGCCGTATTCCACACCAACAGCGCCACGATGACAGCACCGATCCCACCGAGCACACGATTGTCCATTTCAGCCTCCGCCGACGCCCTTTATCTCGCCGTCACGGAAAAACACGGGCTCACCGACGGGCAGTTCGTCCGGAATGCGGCGGAATATGCGCGCGGGGTCAACAATCAGAAACGCGTCGTTGGGGATTGCCTCGCCGTAGCCGACGACGACGTGAGGTCCCACCTTGGCTCGGTGTCCAACGGCGGTGCCCAGGAACTTGGTTCCGCTGCTGACGCGTTCGCCGCGGTGCGACACCTTGATGTCCCCGCCAAATGACAGGTCGAAGAAGGTCGCGCCATAGGCCACAAAGCATTCCCGCCCAAACACGCATGCTTGGTGCCCAAAGCCAGGGGAAATCAAGGCCTGCGGCATCAACAAGCAGATGTTGGCCATGGTGCCACGGCTGATCTCAGCCTTTTCCATCACGACACTCAGATTGACCTGGGCGTGCTCGCCAATCTTGACGCCGTCGCCCAGCCAGCTGGCACGCACGACAGCGTGGGGTCCGATCTCAACGTTGTCACCGAGCCAACACGCCTCGACGGTGGCAGTTGGGTGGATTTCGCAGTTCTTGCCCATCGGACCAACCGCCGTGGCGAGCTTCCACTTGTTGATGGAGCGCGCCCGCCACACCAGCGCCAAGGCCGTCCACAGCTTCACATACCAAGGTGCGGCTTCAACGAGCCCCCGCTCGGTCTCTGCAGCCGCCACCAGCGCCAACAGGTTGACCCTGAGCAAGTGCGACCAGTGGGTGACCGTGTGGACTGCTGCTGCGGTGACCGGAATGGGCTGCAGTGCGCCGGCATAGGCTGGATGTCCCACCGGCGGTTGGTGCAGCTTGGCTTGCAGATCAAGCTCGACCACCGCGAGGCCTTGCAAAACCGGCTCGGCCCCCGCCTTGATGAGTCCGACTGGGTACAGGCTCAAGCCGTTGTCGACCGGCAGGTCTTGAAGGGGTCCGGTGAAGTCAACAAACGGGCCTTGAAGACCCAATCGGCCACCCTCGGCAGGACACGCCGCAACAAACTTGCGCAGCAGCGCCGGCGTCACCCAAGTGTGGTCGCCGAGCACCCACGCCATGCCCTCCGGAGGCGGGACCTTGGCCAATGCAGCCTGCTGATCTAGGGCGAGTGTGCTGGCCAGAATTGGCAGCGTTCCAGGCTGTTCCTGGTATGGCGCAATCGGCTGGCCCAGCGGTAGAAGGTGCGCTTGCACCGCGCAAGGTTACACCAGCGGGCTTTTGTTGGAGCAGACTTGGACGCAACCGCCGCCGCACTCGCCCTGCGCGACACCATCGTCTTCCCGGGCACCATGCGCCCGATCCCCGTCGGTCGACCCGCCTCGGTGTCAGCCGTGCGTGCCCATCTCGATGCCGGAGTCCCTCTGGTGCTCGTGTCGCAGCTCGATCCTGAACAGGAGAACCCCGAGACGGCCGATCTGTCCTCAGTGGGTGTCCTCGCGCAGGTCTTGCGGGTCACAGAGCTTCCCGACGGCACGCTGCGCGTCCTGATCGAGGGCCTGGATCGCATGCGCCTGACCAGCAAGCTCAAGACTGCCGAGACTGGCACCCAGATCACCGTGGCACCGTTGCCCGATACTCAAGCCGATCCCGTTGCGGTGGGGGCGATGGCCCGCGAGGTCACCCAGCTCTTTGGACAATGGATGATGGGCCAGGGCATGCACGCCCACGAACATGAGCTGGTGCGCGCTGCGATTGACGACCCCTCACGGGTGGCCGACCAGGCCGCCGCACAGCTTCCAATGGAGGCGGATCAGCGCATCAGGCTGCTGGAAGAAACGTCCATCGACGAGCGGCTGACCATCGTTCTCGAGCATCTCGTCGTCGCCATCGCCACCCAGAAGCTGACGGCCGAACTCAACGCGCAAGTACAGGCCGCGATGGACAAATCCAATCGCGAGTACCACCTGCGCGAGCAGATGAAGATCGTGCGCGAAGAACTGGGCGACCGAGCGGGTCCAGGGGCCGATGCGGACCGCTTCGAAGCGAAGCTCAAAGAGCTCGGTCTGCCAGAAAAGAGCCTCGATGAGGCCCTGCGCGAGGTCGATCGCCTGAGACGCGTGCACGTCGATGCGGCTGAGTACACGATCATCCGCACGTGGCTCGAAATGGTGTGCGACATGCCTTGGCAGACGTCCACCGAGGACCGCACCAACCTTGTGGCAGCCAAGCAGATGCTGGACGAGGACCACTGGGGCCTCGAGGCCGTCAAAGAGCGCATCCTGGAGTACCTCGCCGTGCGCCAGCTCAATCCCGACGCCGGCGGAGCCATCCTCTGCTTGGTGGGCCCACCCGGAGTTGGCAAGACCTCGCTGGGTCGCTCGGTGGCTCGCGCGCTGAACCGGAACTACGGCCGCATTGCGCTCGGCGGCGTCAAAGACGAGACCGAGATTCGCGGCCACCGCAGAACCTACATCGGCGCTTTGCCGGGCCGCATTGCCCGGGCGCTGATTCGTGCCGGCAGCAACAACCCCGTCCTGGTGCTCGACGAGCTGGACAAGGTCGGCAACGACCCGCACCGAGGCGACCCAGCGTCCGCCCTGCTCGAAGTGCTCGACTCCGAGCAGAACACCGCGTTCATCGACCACTACCTCGACATGCCCATCGACCTGTCCAAGGTCATGTTCATCGCCACCGCCAATATGGAAG
>CAYYHT010000350.1:0-8004 GCA_964471355.1 uncultured Enterobacteriaceae bacterium | reverse complement strand
CTTCCACTCCTCGCGGGTCTGGCCGTCTTCGACCAAGCGATCAATCCACGGAATGGCTGAGCCCGCGAGTGGAGCCCCAAAGCGCGAGGTGGGAAAGTCCGACCCCAGCAATGTGCCGGCGACCCGTTGATCGAGCAACAGGGCGGCGCTGGCCGGGTCATCGAGCAAATCTGCCGAGGCGTCGCCGACCGCTCGCATCTGCTGCACGAGCTCACGCATGTGACGTGCTCCGGCTCCAGAGGCCGCTTGATAGGTCATGGTCGAGATCCACTCGACGTGCCCCGAGCGCATGAGCCCTGCCAGGCCCATGACCATCAAACCGACCGTGCAGTTGGTGCCGACAAAGGTCTTGGTTCCCGCCCGCACGGCCTGCCGAATCTGGTCGTTGTTCACCGGGTCCAGAAGCAGCACCGCGTCGTCCGCCATGCGCAAGGCCGAAGCCGCGTCGATCCACACGCCCTCCCAGCCCCGACTGCGCAGCTGCGGGTAGACCGCCTTGGTGTAGTCGCCCCCTTGGCAGCTCACGAGCACTGGGTGGGCCGCGAGCGCATCGAGGTCGGTGGCCGACAGCAGCACCTGGGCGCCGGAGCCGACGTCTGGACCGAGGCCCCCTGCATTCGAGGTCGAAAAGAAGCTGGGCTCGAGCAACTCGAAGTCACCCTCGGCCCGCATTCGCTGCATGAGGACCGAGCCCACCATGCCGCGCCATCCGATAAATCCAACGTTTAGGGCAGTCATTGGGCATTTCCATGATTGAGGCGGAACGCAGAGCCGATATCGAGCTCGGCCCCAAAGGTGGTGGCGCCAGCCAGTTGTTTGGTGTCCTCGACGCGGCCCTTCACCAGCAGTCCCTCGGCATAGAGCACCCCATCGAGCCAACGAATCAGCCGCAGCTTCAGCCGCGCCTCGCCAGCCAGGCGCATGCGCAGGTCGGCGGCGTCATCGAGAGGGGTCGCAGCAAAATACTGAGCGTCCCAGTGGGTCTCAAAGCGCACGCTCGAGGCTTCAAAGAAATCGTGGCGTGTCTCGGCCTCGAGCCGAGCACCGTACTCTGGGCTCTTCTGGGCCACACCGGCCTTGTTGTTGGGCAGACGGCCCAAGTCCTGGTTGCCAAATCCACCGACTCGAAGCAGGCGCACAAAACGCCAGCGCGCGGTGGACAGACCCACCGTCAGCGACAGGTCTGACTGCCGTGGCAGCGCACCACCGGCATCGTCGACGCCGGGAGTCAGCTCCGAGTCGTGCAGCACTTCAGCATAGGGCATCCACCTCAAGCCGGCGCCGATGGGAAACGCCAGTCGAGGCAACGCGACCGACGTCGAGCTCTGCAGGTCATCGGCGGTCTCCTGCGGCTCCTCATCGGCAAGCTGCAGACGGGTAAACGCCCCGTGTCCCCGCAGGTCCCAGCGCACGTTCGCGTCGCTGTATTCGAGCGCAACAGTCGCCTCGGCCCCCAGTGTGAAGCTGTTGGGGCTGTTGATCTTGGTCTCGGGCACGTTGCTGTAGGCCTCGGGACGCTCGGATCGACGGAAGCTCTGCGTCGACAGCGACGCTTGCTCGACGTCCAACAACCACAGCGGAGGCTTGTTGGCGGGGGACCGAGCCACCACCTGCTCGACCCAACCCGATTCGTGGGTGTCCCGCCAGCGCTGCAGCACACCTAGGGCCATCGACGACAGCAAGCGCGGCCGATCATCGGCGTCCAACAGCGGACTGTACTTCGGATGGTGCAGCACCAGATCGGCCGAGCCCACGTCCAGCAGCGAGCCAATGGCGGTGCTCTTGCGCAGGTGGTCAGTCGTCACCACATGGTACGTGCGGTTGCTGTCCACCGGACGGCCGCGCACCTTGGGAAAGCGTGAGCCCGTGCTGGCCCCGCAGTTGTTCTCGACCTCGCCAAACACAGCCAACAAGAAGTCCCCCATTCGGTCGCCATCGACCTTGTGGACTTCCAGCACATCCAACATCGCCAAGCGGTCGGACACCTGAAGCTCGGTCAGGGGTCCGGGCAATCGCACGGCGTGAGCCAGGGGCGGCAAAAAGACGGCGTCGGCGGCGGTCTCTTCGAGCACCGCTTCGCAGATCAATCGGTCCAAGGTGTCGTCGGTCACCTCGCCCAGCGGCTCGGCGGGGCCCGGTACCAGAACGCCATCGCGACCCGGATAGACGCTGGCCCGCACCTTGGTGATGAGCGCCGAAATATCGGGAGCGGACGGCGCATCGGCGTAGATGTGAAGCGGCCGTACCGCGACATGACCCAGCCCGGTATTCTCGAGATCCATGCGGGCGACGGCGACACCATCCATGGGCATGGCGATGGGCCCGGCGTCTTCGAAGTCGCTCATCTCGCGAACCGCGACATCCAAAGACCGGACGCGCAGCGTGGCGTCGTCGCGATTGCCGAACAGCAGATCTACACCGTGCAGCCGCCGCAATCGGGCGTGCAGGGACGGCGTGGTGTAGGCCAGCAGAACGACCAAGTCCGGTGGGTCGTCCGAGGCCGCCAGTTCGTCGGCCGCGGCTTGGACCGCCGCCACGGGCTCGGTCAGGGTGACTCCCGTGCCTTCGAGCGCTTCGCCGACTTGGCCGAGCTCGGGATCGATCAGCCCCAAAAACGCAATGTCGACGGTGTTCAGCTCGATGCGGACCACTGACGACAGCGCGAGCGCGTCATCGTCGGTGCTCCAGTTGGTGGCGACATAGGTCAGGTCGTGGTCGGCTGCCTCGGCCAAAAAGGCCGCCGGACCGGGAGCAAGCTCGGATGCCGCTGGAGCCAACACCGGCGGCTTGAGGGATTCCAACGCATCGAAGGCAGTCGGCCGATGCAGGCTCATGGCTCCGTGGGCCACCGAGCTCGCGCCGGGCACAAAGCCGCCGGCATCGATGAAGACGGACCCCGGACGTGCTGTCATCGTGTCTCGAATCGCCTGGATTCGACGGCTGGTCTCTTGGCGTGGCAAGCCCAAGATCACCAGCGGAGCTTCCTCTTCACCCACCGAGTACAGCGCCCCCAAGCGCACGGTGAAGGCATCGATCGACCAGTTGATGGGGTCGCCCTGTGCAGGTCCGACCCAGATGGCCTCGACGCCGCCGGCCACGCACTTGCGCCAGGTGACCGGTGATGGGTCCGAACCCGGCACCGCTGTCTCGGGATCGAGCGGCCCAGAGTCGGGCAGCAGCACCCTCTCGGTCGGTGTCGACAGGGCAATGCCGGCACGAGTGTCCTCGCACTTGGGCTCGTCCGCTTCGAGGAAGGCCACCGTGCTCGCTACGGTGTGGTCGGCCCCCCAGACCGCATTGGCACCCTGATGAAACACCCCATGCAGCGGACGCACCGCCTTGAGGCCAGCACTCTCGGGCACGTAGCTGTGAGCCGAGAAGTTGTATTGCGCACGACCAACGCCTCCCGAACCGCCGGTATAGACGATCTCGACAGGATGAGCGGCGACTGAGGCCGAGAACAGCAGCGCCAGAACCGACCAACGGCAATCCATGCGAACTCCAAGGTGCCCGCTCTAGCCGGTTGCCCAGGAGCGCTCAATGCCTACTTGAACAGCGCCCAGACCTCTTCGGACGGCACGTCCAACACGGCGGCCGCCGCAGAGATGGTGGAGCGCTCCACGTCATCCATGTTGTCGTCGATGCCCGCCGCCTTGGCGAATGCAGCCAGGTAGGCCAGCTTGCTCTCGTGATCGAGCAGGTCACGCAGCGAGCCCAGGGCCTCGGTCTTGGCCTCGGAAAACGCCGGAGTGAGCTCGTGTTCCGCAGTCATGAGTCCCTTGTCGATCATCGCCGGCACCGCCTCGTCCA
Source organism: uncultured Enterobacteriaceae bacterium (assembly GCA_964471355.1). GTDB lineage: Bacteria > Myxococcota_A > UBA796 > UBA796 > CAYYHT01. Next base: position 4,194 of record CAYYHT010000350.1, on the reverse strand, counting down.
GCAGCGCCTTTTCGGCATCGGTCACGACGCCGTCCGAACGCACCAGGGCGCCCATCACGTGGAAATGAAATGCCAGCTTCAGGGTCTCAAGATCGGCCATCGTTGCCTCAGTCAGTCAGTCAGCTGTCGATGGTACACGCCAGGGTGATCGAGATGGCATTGAAGCTTCGCCCACTCTCGGCCTTCCAGGCATTGAACGCCTGTGCGACGGCCGCCCGATCGCGCTTGCTGGTCGGCTTCTTCTTGACGATGCCCTGCTGGACCAGACTCGCGATGACATCTTTGGAGAGGAGGAAGGTGTCCACGCCCATCGCGCGCAGCATGTACGGCCCGGTGTTTCCACCCAAGCGACTCCCGCGCTTGGCCAGCTCGTCGGCAAGCCCCATCGGGTCGTCACGGGACCACCGCGACACGAACTGGCCAAAGCTGCCGTGTTCTTGAGCCACGGCCACCACCAACCCCGCGTTCTCGACGGTCGCGATGATCTTCTGGCCATTGCGCACGATGCGCGTGTCTTGCTTCAAAGCCTCGATCTCCTCGACGCCAAAGCCGGCGACGGTGGGCGGATCGAACTGCTCAAAGGCCTCTTCGAAGCCCGGCCACTTGTTCTCGATGACCCGCCAGACAAACCCAGCGCTGAAGATGCCCTTGGCCATGCGCGCCAGCCACCGATCGTCCGGCACCGCGGCGAGCTGTGACGGGCTCTTGAACGCCGGAAACCGGCTCTGCAGGTACTCCTCGCCCTTGCGCTCCACAGCTCGGTCGTACAACTCCGCGAACGTCTCCATGCCGCCTCCAGGCGCGCAGTCTAAGGGATCACCGCGTGGCCAACCGGACTCTGCTGCCACCGGGTGACAGTGGGGCTGTCACGAAATGTGATCCGAATGCGCTCGCGGTCGTACCCACAAGTCGTACAGTCCCCAAGATGTCCGCTCCACCGCCCACCGCGGTCCTGATTCAAGCCGTAGCCCGCAGCGCCGACAAGGCCGCGTTCGCACAGCTGTTTGAGGAATTTGCCCCCCGGGTGAAGCGGTTCCTGCTTCGGCGGACCCGTGGCAACGAGAACCTCTCGGAAGAACTCATGCAGGAGACCATGCTCAAGGTGTGGAAAAAGTCCGCCCACTTCGACCACACCCGCGGAGGCGCTTCAACGTGGATCTTCACCATCGCCAGAAACGCGCTGATCGACCATTCCAGGCGCAAGCGTCCCGAGGTCGATGAGTCCGACCCGGCATTGGTGGCCGACACCTCCCCCCGCGCTGACCAGGCCGCCAGCGAAGCCGAGCGCGCGGTGCGGGTCCGCGAGGCACTGGCCGGATTACCCGAACAGCAATCTGTCATCCTGCATGCCGCCTATTTCGAGGGCAGGACCCTGCGAGAGATCAGCGAGCAGCAAGGAGTGCCCTTGGGCACGGTAAAGAGCCGGGTTCGATTGGCTATGGGACGCCTTCGAGGGGCATTGGGAGGGCTCGCCTCATGATGCCGAATCACCATCCTCCGGCGGAGTGGTTGCTGGGCCACGCATCGGGCACGCTGACCGAGGCCGAGGACCTGTTGCTGGCGGCTCACTGCACCCTGTGTCCGGACTGCCGGGCTGGAGTCCGAGCCCAAGAAGAGGCCGCCGGTGCCGCCCTCGCTGATCTGGCCCCCGCGCCGGTTGGAGCCGGCGCGCTCGATGCCATTTTGGGCCGACTGGGAGAGCAAGAGGCAGCCCCGACTCCACCGGCCCCATCCTCAGGAACAAGGGTGCTTCCACAGCCCGTGCGCGACTACATCGGTGCCTTCGAGGCGCTCAGCTGGGGCTTTGTGATGCCGGGAATTCGGCAGGTCGTGCTGCCGGTCAGTCACGAACAGATGCCAGTCCGCCTGTTCCATCTGGCACCGGGGCTCGACATTCCGCTGCACACTCATCAGGGGCTCGAGCGCACGTTGGTGCTGGCGGGTTCCTATACCGACCAGGACGGCACGTTCGCACGCGGTGATGTCGGCATCCAAGACGGGTCTGCGGACCATCGACAGCGCATCGACGACGGCGAGGTCTGCATCGCGCTGGTGGTCGCCGACGGCCCCCTCGTGCCACGAACCGCCGCCGGCCGCGTCATCAGCTGGCTGAGCGGCGCCTAAGGGCGGGCATTGGCGGAGCCTGCTCCCCACTGCGAACAACCCGAGAGGCGATCTGTACGCTGGGATCGAACAGGAAGCGCAGCCACAGGCAGGTCCACGAGTGGTGGGCGGGGCGCTCAAAGAACTCCGGCGCCAAGGCGCGCACCTGGGGCAGCCGGTTCCAAGGCACAGCCGGCAGATCGTGGTGCTCGACGTGGTGCCCAAAGTTCAGCGACACCTTGTTCAGCGGGCCGTAGTAGCTGGTGGTTTCCTGGCGTTGAAACAGCACGACATGCTCCTGAATGTACCGACCAAACAGCGGATGCAGCGCGAACAAGAAGTACAGGCTCGCCACCAAATACACCCAGCCGCCGGTGCCTAGAACCCCGAACAATGCCGCCGCCACCGCCACCTGGGCGCCGACGTTGACGAGCAGCCACGGGTCGGTGGGGGCCAGCGCGTCGCGCTCATCTGGATGCAGCGTGCGCACCGCCTGGATGATGGGAAAGAACGCGTGCCAGACCCACTTGCCGACAACGCCGCGGAACAGGTGCAGCTCCCATTCCGCCGGCAGATCGGGGTCACGACTGCGCTGGCCCTGGGTCCGGTGATGCACCAGGTGCCAGTGCCCCAGACTGACGGCAAAGGGCGCCAGCAACGGCAGGTTTGCGGCGATCATCACCAAGCGATTGTGCAGGGGCGAGCGGAACACTAGCTGATGGGTGGCTTCGTGAATCGACGCAAAGAGGGCGTGACAGACAAAGGCGCCGAATCCCCACGCCACAGCGATCGCCATCCACCATGGTGCGGCAATCCAAGACAGCAGCAGAGCCACCGAGAATTGGCCGAGCACCAACCCGGCCACGATGGCAGCCGTCCATGGATTTCGCCCGTACAGCCCCTTGAGCTCGGGATGTGCACGCATCATCTGCAGTCCCCGCTGGCGATGGGGGTCATCCACTGGTCCCTCGAACATGCCCGACTCCTTAATTAAACCGTCTGGTCGGTTTATTATTCGCTGCGGTCTATTCGTCAAACGGATAGCCCCCACCCATGGCGCGAACCAAGGACCCAAAGCTCGCTGAGGCACGCCGGCTGCTGATCGCCGACACAACGATCGAGTTGCTGACCGAAGCCTCATGGCGCAGCGTCACGTTGACCGCTGTCGCCGAGCGCGCCGGCATCAGCAAAGGCGTGGTCACCTACTGGTACGCCACCAAAGACGCGCTCATGCTCGCCGCCATCGAGCGCTTTCACGGGCGCTACGAAGAGCGACTCATGTCCGTCGCGACCGCCGAAGCCCCCTCCAAAGAGCGGCTTCGCCTGCTCATCGAGGTCGCATTTCCCGACCGCCAGACCCTGCGCGACGAGCTGGCCTTTCAGACCGAGCTGTGGAGCTACGCAAAGGGACGGCCCGACGTCATGGCTCGCATTCAGGCGGCCTACGGCACCTTTCGAATGGCCACACAGGCACTGATCGAGCTTGGAGTCGCCGACGGCTATGTCACGACGTCAGAGCGCGACGCACTGCACCTGTTCGTGCACTCCCTCATCGATGGCCTGTCCATCCACCTTGCTTTTGACGACATTGCCGATGTGCCCGCGGCCCGTGATCGCCTGCAGACCCTGCTGGAGCGCTGGTTTGAATCACCGGCATAGGCCGTGAGCCTGTTGCCCATTAGACCCTGTGCATGCACCACAACCCGAACCGAAAGCAGTACCAACAGAGCTTCGACCTCGCCGACGCGCGGCTCTTTCACCACTCGGACGAGCGCTGCAAAGAGATCGAGCTGAACGCGGCACGCTCCCTGCGCTTCATCGGTCCGCGCCCGCAGATGCTGCGCGATCTGCTCAAGACCATGAAGGCAGAAGAGCCCGGCCCCGCCTTCAAGGACAGGGCCCACAAGACCCTTCGCCGCATCTTCGCCGCCATGTTCAAAGCCAACGAGCGCCACGACCGCTTCGAAGTGGCTGCCACGGCCTTTATCGATGGCCAGAAAGAGACCCTCGAGGTCTACCTGACCCCAGACATCTACCTGCGTCCCTGGGGGGAACCCTGATGGGCGCTTCGCTCCCCCTCGCCGGCGTCAG
>CAYYHT010000349.1:0-8026 GCA_964471355.1 uncultured Enterobacteriaceae bacterium | reverse complement strand
CGGCGGCTTCCTTGGCCTCGACGCCCAGCTTCTCGGCGGGCCGAAGCTCGGGGGTGTTCACCCAACGCAGACGGACTCGGTCGGCGCCAGCGGTGTCGAGAGTGAATGTGTCGCCGTCGTAGACACTGACAACGCGAGCCGTTTGTGGGGCAGGGGGCCAACCGCCTGGAGGCGGGGCGCCCGCCAGGGCAAACATGGACAGCAGGATGAGCCAGCGCATCGAGGTACTCCGGGGGTGACTCCATCAACCCGTGGATGTCACGCCGCAATCCTATCGCGGAGCGGCCTCGTCGTTCTTTCCGACCTCGCTTCGCGCTGCGGCCATCTGTCCGATGCGCTCGGCCTGCCAGAGCATATACACGTCGTCGGGAGACAGTCGGGCCGCTGCGACGGCCGCGCGATGTGCTTCTTCGAACTCGCCGCGGGTGAGGTGCACGACCGCCTTGGTGTCCAGAAAATCGCTGCGGTCGCCTTTGGCCTCGAGTGCCGATTCGACAAGGCGCAGCGACTCCTCGGAGTCGTGGCCGGCGAGCGCGCTGTACCAAGCGATGCAGTTGTTCTTCAGTGGTTCGTCCTCGACATCGGCGCAGTCGCGATCGATGCCATGTTGCATCATCTCGAGCGCGAGCTCTTGGTTGCCGAGCACGTGGTGGGATGCCACCTGGAAGTCCAGCGGGCGCTGGAAGGGATGCAGCCGCTCCATCGCGTGTTCCATGTCGGTCTGGAAAGTGGCCTTGTCGGTGTCTTCGAGCATCAATGCGTAGAACCACATGAACGGCCCGCGAAACGGATAGATCTGGAGCATCTTGCGCAGGTGGGCCATGGCGCCGTAGCGGTCGTCGCTGGCCATGGCCGTGCGAGCCCGTCGGTCCAGAAAACCATCGGGGTTCTGCACAAGCTGCGCGGCGATGAGGAGCTCGCCATTGGCTTGGGCACTGTGTCCCTCCGCCAACAGGACGTCTGCCAAAGCGACATGCGCCAGCCCCTCATCGGGACGGACCGACAGGGCCTGTTCGGCGAGGGTGCGCGCGTCTTCGGGGCGGTTCTCGAGCAGCAGGCCGTTCACGGCTGCGACGATCTCTCTTTCGTCGACCAATGCACCGGGTTCGATGGGCTCAATGGTTGTCCATGCGTTGTCGAGGTCGCCCCTGCTCCGGTACAGGTGCGTCAGAAGGACGCGGGTCTCGTGGTCATCAGCGTGGTTCTGAAGGTGCTCGGACAGCATCGCAATGGCGGTGTCGTAGTCCTCGAGACCAATGTGCAGCTTGGCGCGCATGACGAGGCGCTCTTTGTCGTCGGCGCCATATTTGTCGATGTCCTGCTCGAGCATCAGCACGTGGCCATCGATCAGACGGGGCTTGCGCTTGCTGTTGGTCAGGGCGAAGGCGCTGCCTTGGTAGTCAAACCAGGCCACATGGTCAGCCATCAGATCGTGGCCGGCCAGGCCCTGCAGATTCTGCGGGCCAAATCTCACACCTTCGAAGTTGATCCAGCGTGCTTGGATGTCGAGTCCATCCACGTCCACGCCGCCGAGCATGACCGAAGACACAGGAACGCGACGCGTCGTTCGCAGGAACTGGCTGGCGGGCAGATCGTCCGAGCCGCCAATGCCGTAGATGGGCTCAACGCCCTCGGAGTAGTCGTTGTCGAAGACCGCGGCCCCGTTGGTGCCTGACAAGATCAGGCCGCTGGCGCCTGTGTCGATCTTGATGATCACTTGGCTGTGGTGTGGCGGGTCGGCGTCGGTGACCACTTCGATCGGAGTGTTCACGAAGCCGTCGTAGAACATCGGCATCCAGCGGCGGGGCATCTTTTGTGTGCCCGGTCTGTGCAGGACCAGGGTGTCGGCCGGGTAGTCGATCTCGACCAGAAAGCGGCTCCAGACGTTGTTGCCGAGGATTCCGTCTTGGGGCATCCAGCCGGCGGTGGTGGGCACCCCCGGCACGCCAACCGCAAACTCGACATTGGCGACCGATGCATCGCCCAGCAACAGCTCGGGCAGCACGGCCCTGCGAAGGGGCGAGGTGCCCGCCAAGCCGGCCAGCTCGCGTCCGGTGTCCTCAGGCTCGAGGCCCAGGCGCAGGGCGGTCTCTTCGGAGAGCACCGAGACATCGGCTCCGGTGTCGATCATGAAGAGCCCAAGCTCACCATCGGGCAGGCGTGCTTGAACGTAGATGCGCGGCCCGCCCTCGGACGGACGGACGAGATCGACCGTGACCTCATCGGGACCGGTATAGGTGCCGTGTGTTCTGCCTTGCACCGCCGTCTTTAGCGGCGGCTTGGCACAACCGACCCCCACCGTACAAAGCGCGAGTGCGAGCAGTATGGCTGACCTCATCCCTCTCCCAGTCTGCGAATCGACACCCTAGCGTAGGTACACACCCGCTCGCTTCGGTTGCGTCAAGGAACGTCCAACTCGTTACTTAGAATGAACCTCAAGGAATCTCTTGCCATGTCCATGGTATAGTAGAGCACCCCCCGGCTGCGCTTCCACGGCGTGCCAACCTCCCCTCCCACATCCCGAGAACGCCATGTCTGCAGGTACAATCCGCCTGAATGAGTCTCCGCGTCAGTTCGACCGCCTGGTCTCACTGCTCGCCGCACGCTTGCCCGATTGGGGCTACCGACAGACGGCTGCAGAGGAATCTGGGTTGCCCGCGGCTCAATACAGCGGCGACCCGAAGACCGGCTGGCGAACGCTCGTCCGGGAAGCAGTCGACAAAGATCGCGTGGTCCACCTGCTGCGCGCTGCCGCGGATCTGGCCAAAGAAGACCTCGAACTGGCTGATTTGGCGAATCGAGCTGAGGAAGGGCAGCTGGCCCTTCCGGTTGTCGTGCCGCCGCCCGCAGCGTTGGCTCTTGGTGCTGCAGGAGTCGCACTTGTGGGTGCAGCGGTCGTGACGCTTGGTCTGACCGCCTATGCGCTCAATGTCGGGGCCCCGGAGGCCGTCGCCGCCAGCGCGCCGCCACCGGTCGTCGTCTCGGCGATCTCGGTCACACCTGCTGTGACCCCGCCCACCGCGGTCGTAGCCGCGGCACCGCTTGCCGACGCACCGCTTGCCGACGAGGGCACCGCCGAAGAACCCATAGAAGAGCATCCTGTCGAGCCTCCCAAGGCGGCCCCCGCTGCGGTGGCGATGGCAACGGTCGAATACACCCCGGTCGACCCGTCCAAGCTCGGCGTCACCGCGTGTGCAGAACCCCGCGGCAAGGTCGTGGGCTACGTGTTTTACGACATGAGGCCGCCGCGTTCATCGGCGCAGGTCTGGACCCTGACCCGCGATCTGAATGTGCGGCAGGACTTCCCCAAGGCGTCGAACCACTGGAACATCCAAGCGTCCGAAATCGTGTGTGTTTTGCTGGAAGGAACGCAGCTTCACCTCGATCCAGGCGCTCCGGCCATCCGCGTCGAGGGTGGCGCTTGGTGGCTGCCCGTGGTCGGGGGCTCCGCGCACGCGCCTAAATAGCGAATCTACAAGGTTCGTTAACGAGGCCTAAACGGGGGGCGAAATTCCGCGGTAGGGCATGTACACTGCGTCGCTACTGCGTGCGCGTTGCTGCGTTCCCGTTGTTGCGTTTTGTGAGGTCCCCATGTCGCGATTCCAAAAACCGACTGCCGCCCTGGCGCTGATGTTCGGGCTGCTCGGCTCGACCACAGCCTCGGCCCAGGACGCCTGGTTCAACGCCAGCTGGAACCAGAGGGTCAAGCTGACCTTCGACAACACCGACGCAAGCGTGCCAAGCAGCGAGACGCTCACCGACTTCCCCGTCGCGGTGTTCCTGACAGGAACCGGCGACATCGACCGGGCGAACACGCAGAATGCGGGACAGGACCTGCGCTTCACTCTGGCCGATGGCACCGAGCTGGCCTACGAGATCGAGGACTACGACGAGACCGGGACGGACGTGGTCTGGGTCCGAGTGCCCATGATCACGTCGAACTCGAGCACCGACTACATCTACATGTACACGGCCAACGGGGCGGCGACCGATGCCCAGGACATCACCGCCGCCACCGGCGTGTTCCAGACCGGGACTGATGGCCCGTACCGTGCGGTCATGCACCTGGACTCCGAGTCGGGCGGCAAGACCCCGAGCAGCATCACCCCAGTAAACGAGGGCACACTTACGAACACGCCCACGGCAATTGCGGGCAAGATCGCCGGTGCGTACTCCTTCGCGTCAGCGAGCAGCGAGTACATCGTCGCCGACAATGAGCTCAATCAGTACCTCGAGCCCGGCGATGCGTCGATCAGTGTCTGGTTCAAGACGGGCACGGGCGCCGACCAGATGATCTTGGGATTTGCCAACTCAACGGACACCAATCGCTGGGTCCGCATGAAGGCCAACGGCAAGTTCGACTTCGACATCGAGAGCCGCAGCGACAACGACAGTGGCGCCTTCGACAACGATGCATGGCACCACCTGTACATGACTCGCGACCAATCCGTCGGCGAAGTCACCATCTATATCGATGGCTCGGTAGCCCAGAACGCGACCCACGCGGACCTGCAGTTCACCTCTGGACTCCAGGGGACGTTGCCCAACATCGGCTACGGATTGAATGTGGCCGCCGACGAGTACTGGGATGGCGAGCTCGACGAGTTCCGCGTCGAGACCACGCTGCGTGGTCCGGGCTGGGTGGCTGCCGACCTCGATAACCAAGGCGATAACGCCTTTGTTACCTTCGCGACGGCATCCAACAGCTACTACATCGACGCGGACGGCGATGGCGACGGTGACGAGAACGCCACGGCCGTGCTCGCTCCCGAGCGTCCCTCTGGCTACTCCGCCAACAACAACGACTGCAACGATGCGGCACCGCTCATCAACGACGCCGCGACCGAGGTCTGCGATGGGGTCGACAACAACTGCAGCGGCGGTACTGAGGATGCAGATCCCGCGATGACCGGCCGCGGGAACACCACCAATCAGACTGGTGTGTGCTCGGGCGCCCAGCAAACCTGCACGGGCACCTGGGTTGACGACTACTCCGGCGTCACCAGCTACGAAGCCACCGAGACGTCGTGCTCAGACACCAAAGACAACGACTGCGACACCACCACCGACTCCGCCGATAGCGACTGTGGCCCGCCCGACGGCGATGGCGATGGCGTGCCGGACTCCAGCGACGACTGCTTGACCAGCCAAGCGTCATTCACATCCGGCCCCGCGACCGACCACGACGGCGACGGCTGCGAAGATGCCGCCGCCGAGGACACCGACGACGACAACGATGGCATTGCGGATTCCTCGGACACCTGCCCGATTGGAGCGCTGTTTACGTCGACTAGCTTGAACGACTACGACACCGACGGCTGCGAAGACGCTACCGAAGATAGCGACGACGACGACGACGGGGTTGCGGACAGCTCGGATGCATGCGCCAAGGGGGATCTGGGCTGGATTTCGGGCAGCGGCACCGACTTCGACGGCGACGGCTGCCAAGACGCCGTCGAGGACCTCGACGACGACAACGACCTCGATCCGGACTCGTCGGACTGCAATGACAACGACGCGACGGTGTACACGGGCGCAACCGAGGTCTGTGACGGCATCGACAACAACTGCAGCACCGGCACCGAAGACGCCGATCCTGCCATGACGGGCCGGTCGAACACGACGCTACAAAACGGCGTCTGTGCGGGCACCAAGCAGACCTGCACCGCCGGCAGCTGGGTCGACGACTACTCCGGTGTCACCGACTACAAGTCCGGCAATGAGATCGGCCTGTGCGACCTCAAAGACAATGACTGCGATGGCGCTGTCGATGAGGGCGTCAAGACCACCTACAACATCGACAACGATGGCGACGGCGAGGGCCGCTCGGCCGATGGCACGACCCAGGCCTGCAGTGTGCCGGCTGGCTACGCCGCCAACGATGACGACTGCATGGACACCCCCGGCGCACCCCAGTGGGGCGAGTTCCGCAGCAAGGGCGGCACCGAGGAGTGTGACGGCCTAGACAACGACTGCGCCGGTGGCGCCAACTTCAACGTCGGCGGCAACAACGAGACCGATGCCGACGGCGACTTCTATGTCGAGTGCGTCATCAGCACCTGGCGTGGCGGCGGCTCGATGAACAGCAACGACTGCGACGACAGCGAAGCGACGGTCAATCCTGGAGCATCCGAGGTCTGCGACGGCATCGACAACGACTGCACCGTCACCATTCCCGATGACGAGCTCGACGGCGACGGCGACGGGCAGGTCGTGTGTGCCTACAACGCACTGACCTGGAAAGATGGCTCGGCGGGCGTCACCAGCGGCGGTGACTGCGAGGACAGGCCTGGAGCCCCCGAATGGGGTGAGTTCCGCAAGGTGGGAACGTCCGAGGTCTGCGACGGCATCGACAACGACTGTGATCTGGTCATTCCCCTCAACGAAGTCGACAACGACTCCGACAACAAGGTCGAGTGCACGATCGCCGTGTGGCGTGGCGGTGGCACGGTCGCCGGCGGAGACGACTGCGTCGACAGCGACGCCACGATCTACACCAGCGCCCCCGAGCTCTGCGACGGCTTGGCCAACGGCTGCGCCGGCGGCGTACAAGAGTCGCTTCCGACAAACGAGAGCGACGTCGACAACGACAAGCATGTCGCGTGCACTCTCGATGTCGGTGGCTGGCAAGGCGATGGCACCATCGTCGGCTGGGACGACTGCTTGGACAGCGACAACACGGTCAACAAGGCCGCCTCCGAGATCTGTGACGGTCAGGACAACGACTGCAATGGCGCCATTCCGACCAACGAACAAGATAGCGATGGCGACGGCTATGTCGAGTGTCTGCTGAACGGTGCCTGGGACGGAGCGGGCAGCAAGCTCGGCAACGACTGCAACGAGGGCGATAGCGCTATCAACGCGGGCGCCACCGAGCTCTGCGCGACGTGGGGCGACCCCGAGGTCGACGAAGACTGCAACGGCAGCACCGAGACCGTCGACTTGTCCTTCGCTTGGTACTACCGCGATGACGACAACGACAACCAGGGCGCCAACAGCCAGGCCGAGGCCGGCGGTGACGCGGACTGGCGTCGCTCCTGGTGCAACCAGCCCAGTGGCTACATCACCGACAGCCGCGACTGCGACGACACGAGCAGTGCGGTGTACTTCAACGCCAACGAGATCTGCAACACCATCGACGATGACTGCGATGGCGACATCGACAACGCAGACAGCGACGTGGACCTGAGCTCACAGGGTGAGTGGTACGTCGACTCCGACCGCGATGGCTTTGGCGACGAAGACGGCACAGTGACCCTGTCATGTGACGACGAGAAGCCGTTCATGGTGTTGAACAACACCGACTGCGACGACAGTGATGCGGCGGTCAGCCCGTCTGACCAAGAGATCTGCAACGGCATCGATGACGACTGCGACAACCTCACCGACACCGCTGACCCGAGCCGCAACAAGAACACGGGCAATACCTACTACCGTGACGCTGACAGCGACACGTACGGCAACGCCAGCAATACGCGCAAGGACTGCACCGCACCCAGCGGCTTTGTGGCCGACGACACCGACTGCAACGACAACAACGCGAACGTCAATCCGTCTCGTACCGACACCTGCAACGGTGTCGACAACGACTGCGACGGCTTTGGCGGCGGTGGCAGCGACTGGGACGGCGATGGCCTGACCTGGAACCAAGAGAAGTTCATCAAGGGCGATGCCGACTGCACGGTCGACACCGACTTTGATGGCGTTCCCGATGACGTCGAGTGGGGCAGCAACGCCCAAGACTCTGACGGCGACGGCCTTGAAGACATGATCGACACCGACGACGACGACGACGGCGTGCCGACCATCGACGAGGACTACTCTTGGGCGACCGGCCTGTACGGCATCGAGCTTGCGCTCGACCCGACCGGCGACGGCGACCCGCAGAATGACGACACCGACGGTGACGGCATCCCCGACTACCTCGACCCGGACGATGACGGCGACGGCCTTGGCGTTGACTACGGTGCCATCGGCAGTCCTGAGGCCCTGGCCGAAGACATCGACCAAGACGGCGACCCGCAGA
>CAYYHT010000348.1:0-8036 GCA_964471355.1 uncultured Enterobacteriaceae bacterium | reverse complement strand
CGAGAGCGCACTCCCACTCCAGCAGCAGCTCGGTGACCCGCATCTTCGGGCGCTGAGCAAACAGCTTTCGGGCCGGTGCATGGGTGTGCCCTTCGGCATCTCGGAATGCGAACCACGGAACTCGCAGCTTTCCGAAGGTGCTGTTCAGCTTGCCGATGTAGCTGTTGTCCATCCGAAGTCGCACGTCGGCCATGGTCAGCCCACGCGACAGCACGGCGGCCTCGGTGATGCGCAGGCACAGCAAGCTCAGCACCGCGATGAGTACCGACCGTCCCATGAGGACGACCAGCTTCCAGGTTCGGCATTCGGCTTCGCGGGCGGAAACTTCGCCGCCAGCGGCACTTTCGAGGAGGGGGTCGAGCAAGTCGCCGAAGCTGACGAGCAGCTCGGCCTTGACGGCAGAGACGTCACGGGACATGAGGGCGTAGGTGCTGTAGGGGAGGGTATTGACGAGCCCGTGGTGGGGTCGTCGGTGTTTACGAAGCCCGCCCCTACCGCACCGCCACCCTCGCGTCGATCCTGGGCCGCGCCGAGCCCGGTCGGACGCACCAACCGTTCACGTGACCGGGGTATGCCTCACACCCTCCAGAACTCGTCGGGTCCGGTGTTGCCGAATCCGTTGTTGAAGCGCCATGTGGGTGCGCCGAAGAACGTGAAGTGGCTGATGGCGGACCCGTGGCTGGAAGCCGCATTTCCAATCATGGCGACGTTGTACAGCTCGGCGCCGTCGATGTTGGTCAGGACCATAGCGCCGCCCGAGGCGCTGGTGGCGTTGTCGTAGAACGTGGCATTGGTCAACAGGACCGTGCCAAAGTTCATGCCCAGACCACCACCGGTCGAGTTGTCCGCCTCGTTGCCAGCGAAGATCACATTGGTCAGGACGGCATCGACCTTGAAGCCGTCCATGCCGCCGCCGCTTCCCGCCACGTTGCCGAGGAACTGCGTCTGGGAGACGGTGACCGTCGATTCTTCCGCGTACAGACCGCCACCAGCGGCGCTTGCGTCATTTCCGATGAAGTCGCATCCCTCGATCACCACCTCGCCCGACGTCACCCCCACGCCGGCACCATGGCCGGCGGCACTCAGAAGCATGTCCGAGAAGACGTTGTTGCGCAGGGTCGCCGCTGAAGCCTTGATGCCGACACCGCCGCCGTACATCCAGCAAGCCCTGCAGTTCCTCCGTCACACGATCTATCGCCGAGCTGACCTCGCTGAGTGACACGTCGCGCTCGCCGACCGACTTGTCGAAGTCGACATCGAAAGTGGCCATGACTTCTGCGAGGCTCTTCCCGGCTGCCATGGGAACTCCAATCTTGACGCGGGCCGGTGGCGGGCCGCCTGTCTTTCCTACGCGCGAGCACCCGGGGCCGTGACAGCGGATTTGGAAACGGCTGTGTCCTCGGTCCCACCTCACTCGTGCTCAGATTGTCAGGACGGCGGTTCTTCTGGGGTCGTCCCCGAGGCCGTGTTCATCAACATCTCGCTGAATGGTTTCCTTGAGCTGTGAGGCTCACGAGGCTCACGAGGCTCACGAGGCTCACGAGGCTCACGAGGCTCACGGATTGGGTCGATCGGTGGCGCCACCGTGCCGGCATGGTGACACACGTTTTTCTGTCACTCTAGACGGGACGCACAAGCCTTGCCCCGTGCGAACCACCGGTGAGCGCTAAAGTGCGACGGAAAGGCCAAGCTCGCCCACGTGCCGCACGCGGGTGGTGTGCTCGAAGACCACGCCGTGAGCGGCCCAGCCCAGCAACACAGTCCAGCGCGCGGTATCGCCGAAGTCCATGCCGGCACCGGCTCCGAAGTCCGTGAAGTACCTCGGCAGCCCCATGATGGACAAGGTCTCGCTGCTCGTGGCCACTGCCGGTGCCCACGAAGCCCGCCCCTCGAGTCGGAAGCGGTCCGCGACGTGGACCCGAAGCTCGGTGCCAAGATGCAGGGCCAGACCCCAGCTGTCGAACTGCGGATTGTAGAGATTGACATACCGGAAGCCAAAGGCCGGACGCGCGGACACGTGCGATGCGAGGGAGTCCACCAGCTCGGCGACGTCGAAGCTGGCGTGGAGCCCGAAGTCCTGGTTCTGCTCGAGCACGGTCGTCTCGTATAGCCCTCCGCCGTCCATGGATGGGTTCACCGAGCGGTAGGTCTGGTCATAGAGCGCGTCCGAGAAGCTGAGGCGGAAAGCGAGGCCATTCGAGAGGCCGTACTGCACGCCGATGGCCACATCGGCGCTCTCAGAAGAGCCGAGCTCCCGCTCCTGCACTCGGCCGGTTCCGAACATCGCTCGTGCCGAGAAGCCATCGACTGCTGGCTTGTAGCCGTCCGAGCTCTCTCGAGGCGCCTTCTCCTTCTTGGCTTCGGGCTCCTTGGGCTCCTCCACCTCTGTCGGAGGAGACTCTTCTACGACGGGTTCGGGGTCTTCCGCGTTGTACGTGGCCGGATCGACTAGCCAGAGCACCTGTCCGACGTCGATCGCGTCGCTGGGCAGGGCGTTCCAGGCGCTGATGTCCTCAACGCTCGGCCCGAAGCGCTCGGAGATGCTGCTGAGCGTGTCACCCCTCTCGACCGAGTAAGAGGCCTGGACTTCGTCTTCGGCGGTGGCAGTGGCCGCGGTCAGACTGAGCGCGGCGATGAGCAGGAAGTGTCTCACAGCGCCCTCCTAGAAGCTTCCGGTGATGCGGAAGAGCGCATTACCGCGTCGATCGGTGACAAGGAGTTCGTTGTTGGACTCGATGGCGAGTCCCCATGGCTCCCACGGTCCGACCGCCAGCGGGAAGGCAGGGCATGTCTGGGAGCCGCAGTTCTGAACCGACCACACCGTGCCATTGCCCGGGTCGGCGATAATGATCCGCCCACTCGGGGAGTAAAGCACCTCGCGGGGCCCGTTCAGGTTGTCGAACTGTCGCACATCGCTGTTGTGGCGATACATGCGGTCGTTGCCGTCGTTGGTGTAGAAGAGCTGGTTGTTGTTTGGGCGTCCGGCAACTCCCCACGGTCGATCGACGCGACCGCCGTAGTCCGTGCTGCCGGTCCTGCAGGCGCCTACGCCGTCAGTGGGGTCGTAGAACTCGATTCGGTCTCGGCCTCTCTCAGCCACGATCAGGCGGTCGGTTCCACCGCCGTCGGTCCAGATGGACAGGCCGCGCGGCGCGTCACCGCAGTTCGACCACTCCTCGTGGAAGCCGCTTGGCTGGACGCGGATGATCTCGCCGATGTTGTCGCTGGATACGAAGAACTCGTCGCCGTCTGGGTAGTAGACGATGTCGCGGATGTCCTGCAGGAACCCACCCGCAGAGAAGTAGCTGGTCGCACCGCTGGGGCTGGTAACGGTGATGGTGTCGCTGCCGTTCTGAACGACGAAAATGTCGCCGTTGTTATCGACGGTGACCCCCTCCGGGTTGTTCCACAGGCCGCCGAAGCCGTCCACGAAATCGATGCTGAAGCCGCTCGGCACATTGATGAACGCGGTCGGCGTAGCCTCGACGGTCATGAACGCGAAGTCCTCGTTGACGCCGTCGCTCACTCGCAGGGTGATTTCGTAGAAGCCCGGTACGTCCGGGGTGAACGAGGGACGAACCAAGCTCGAGTCGTTGAACGTCGCTCCACTGCCAATGGGGAGGGCGGTGAAGAACCAGTCGTAATAGAGCGGCCCGGTCAGGGCGCAGCCAGTCGGGTCGTAGTCAGGATCGGAGGAGGCCACAGCGTCGAGCCACACATCCACGCCGAGGTCCATCACCGGTGGCGTCACGCTCGCTCCCGGTCCATCCGCGTACGGGGACAGCATCTCGAGCTGAGCGTCCGGGGTCTGGCTTCCACACAGGTCCGACGTGACGGTGGTATCGATGAACGAGGAGAGTCCAGTGTCGTCGGTGACCCAAGTGCGCACCACGAAGTCTCCTGGTACGTCCGGCACGAACGCGGGCTCGATGCCCTCGGCAGGGGCCAGCGACGCCGTCGAGCCCGCCGGCCTGGATACAAACTCCGACCAGCTGTCCAGCACCTGGGTCAGTCCACAACTATCGACGTCGGCGTCGCTGACGCTGACCGCAAAGCTCACCGGTTCCCACGTGTTCGGTGCCGCCGGGGTGGGGTCCGCTGCGTCGACCACCGGCACATTGATGCCGCAGGTTCCCACGCCGACGATGGTGAAGCTGTCTGTAGTCCACAGGCCCAGCGCGTCGGTGACCGTGAGCTCGACGGTATAGTCGCCGGGCAAGTCGGGATCGAGCACCGGGGTCATGGTGGTCGGGTTGTACAGAACCGCCGCACTCCCGGTGGGCGCAGAGACAATGCTCCACTGCCAAACGCGGGTGGTGTCGGCTCCACACGCGTCGTCAGGGTCGCCTACGGTGGCGGTGAGATCGACGGTGTCGATGACGCCAAAGGAGCTGCCTGGGTCATCGATGGCCACCGTCGGCGGGGCTTCGCCGCATGCGCTCACGTCGATGTCGCGGAATGTCGGACTCGATGCGCGGCCGGTGGAGTCGGTCACCACAAGCTGCAGTGTGTACGTGCCCGAGACGTCCGGGGTCAGGGTCGGATCTGCGGAGGCTGGATTGTTCAGTGCGGCGACGGACGCCACGGGCTGGGCGACGATCGACCACCAGTACGAGACGGGCTGGTCGAGCGCGCAGACAGGCGCCCCGTCATCGAGCGGGTCGGTCCCAGCGGCGATTTCGTCCCCATCATCGATGCCATCGCCATCGGTGTCGGCGGCGAGTGGGTCGGTCTCGTGGGTGTCGATTTCCGCTCCGTCGAGCACGCCATCGCTGTCGCTATCATCGAGGGCCGGGTCTGTGCCATACAGCCCCTCACGGTCGTCGCTGAGGCCGTCTGCATCGGTGTCTGTCGTGTCCTCGACATCGTCCGAGGCATTGTTTGCATCTGTGCCCTGGACCAACCGCTCAATGCCGTCATCGACACCACCGCCATCCGAGTCCACCGCGCCTGGGTCCGTCAGCCAGAGGTTGACCTCATCGCCGTCCATCAGGCCATCGTTGTCACTGTCCGCGTCGAGCGGATCGGTGCCCGCTACCACTTCCTGGGCCCCGCTGAGGCCGTCCGAGTCCTGATCGCCAGAAAGATCGACGAAGCCTTTGGTGTCTGCATCCCGGACCACCGCCGTGAGCTGCAGCTCTTGCTCGACTCCTCCAGCGCCGGGGTCGGAGATGGAGACCGTGGGGGCGGCGTTGCCACACACGCCGGCGCTGATGTCGGTGTCGCTGAAGCCGGTGCGACCGGTGTCGTCTGTGACCCAGGTGCGCACGGTGTACTCACCGGGCAGGTCCGCGACGAATGCGGGGGTGGGCCCCTCCCACGGTGCGAACGCTGCCGCGGATCCCACCGGCCTCGCGAGGAACTCCGTCCGGATGGCGAGTAGCTGTCCGAGGTCGTTGCCACAGACTCCGGTCGCGTCGTTGTCGGGGTCGCTCACAACGACTGCGAAGGACACTTCGTCTCCGGTATTGGGAGCCGTGGAGCTCGGGGTCACGCTGTCGACGATCGGAGCCGAGATGCCGCAGGCATCCGCTGTGACCGTGGTGTCGACAAAGGAGCTGCGCCCGGTGTCATCGGACACCTCGGTGCGCACGATGTAGCTGCCGATGACGTCGGGCACGAAGGCGGGTGCAAGCCCTTCATCCGGGGACAGCACGGCGGCACTCCCCGCGGGACGGTCGACGAACCAGGAGCGCGTGTCGAGCACCTGGCCGAGGTCGGCGCCGCACACGCCGGTTTCGTCGTTGTCGACGTCGCTGACGGTGACGGCGAGCGAGACGAGCTCATCGGCACTCGGGGTGTCCGGGCTCACGATGATGTCATCGACGGTGGGGGTCGCATCGCCGCAGTCACTGACGACGATCACGTGCAGGAACGGGTCGTTGGAGCGTCCCGTGTCGTCGGTCACCACCAGTGAGACCGTGTAGATGCCGGGCACGTCCCCAACCAGCCAGGGCGCGGTGCCATCGGCACCCACGAGCTGGGCCTGGGACCCGGTCGGTGCGTCCACCAGCTGCCAGTGCCGCGAGACGACCTGCCCCAGTCCGCACGCCGCGTTGTCTTCGTCCGACACCGAGGCCGCGAGCTGGATGCGCTCCCCAGTGATGGGCGTTGCGGGCTCGGTGCTGACCTCCGCCACGACCGGCGCTTCGTTGCCGCAGGGATCGACGGTGACGAGCTGGATAGCCTCAGGACTGGTGAGCAGCCCGTTGCTGACGACCAGACCGATGTTGTATTCGCCGTAAAGGTCCGGCATGAACGCGCTCACCGTCTGACCGGCTCCGTCGATCCAGGCCTGAGAGCCGGGAGGGGTCGAGACGAAGTGCCAGTTGTACTCGAGTCCGAGACCCAGCTCGGCGTTCTCGCCCGAGTCGGAGGAGCCGCTTCCGTCGAGAATGATTGCGGCTGCCGTGCTGAACGGGCCCTCGGTCTGCAGGGCGATTGTCGCGGTCGGCGGCTCGACTCGCTGCGTGCACGCGGCAATCAGAGGCAACAAAGCGAGGGTCGGTAGGATGCGCATGGGAACTCGGGGGTGATGGGGTATGGGTTCGAGAGCTACGGACAGTCGTCCGCACCGAGGACATTGGGCTGCGTCCCTGGACTCCAGCCCCAGGGGAGACAGTCCGAGGTGGTGCCCCAGTTTCCGCCAGACGGGTCTTCGAGCCATGTCAGTCCGTTGGCGCAATTCACTGAACAGCCCAGGTACGTGTCGCTGTTCCACTGGTCGAGCAGGGCGGTCTCGTACCGCCCCTCGTTCTTGTTGAACTGGTCATCCATTCTCTTGTCGAACTCGTTGTTCAGCAGAATATCGGTGTAGATGTCCTGTCCAACACTGTTCAGACGGTTCGTTACCTGGGTGATGTCGCAGTTCTCGAGGGTGATGGTGGGCTGAGCGGGATCGATGGACCAGTTCCAGTTGCCCCAGTTCACGTTCGGGTTGCCCGCACCGTTCACCGTCACGGTGTACTCGACGTCGACGTTGATCGTGAAGGGCTCGACCCAGCCGCGGCAGGTGTCGTTGTTGCCGTCGACATCGTAGATCAACTCGAACTCGGTACCGTTCTCGTTCAGCCAC
This sequence comes from uncultured Enterobacteriaceae bacterium, assembly GCA_964471355.1. Lineage (GTDB taxonomy): Bacteria > Myxococcota_A > UBA796 > UBA796 > CAYYHT01. The sequence goes on along the minus strand of CAYYHT010000348.1, from coordinate 961 downwards.
CCATCGAAGCTCAGATTCATGACCCAGGTGCCCGGTCCCGTGGCGAGGGCGTCGAGGTCGGCGCCGTCCAGGGCCCAGAAAAGCTCCCGATCGACGACTTCCCAGTCCCAGTCCATGCCCGAGGTCCGGCCGTTGTCGTTGTCGTCGTCCAGCCCCTTGTTGTCATCGACACAGGTGGACGGCTCGCGGTCCCACTCCCAGCCCATGACGCTGTCGCAGACCACTGAGGTATTGCACTGAAGCTCAGAGAGCAGCGAGCAGGCGCAGGCATCACCGAGGCCGTCGTCCGCAACGCCATCGCAGTTCTGATCAGCGCCGTCACACAGCTCCGGCGCATCGGGATTGATGGTGGCTGTGCTGTCGTCGCAGTCCGCATCGCTACGGGTATACCCGACGACGGGATCGCAGCTGCTCACGGCGATGGAGGCGTCGCCAAACCCGTCTGCATCACTGTCGAAGTACCAGTCTACGGGTGCAGCGTCGTTATCGACCACACCGTCGCAGTCGTTGTCGATGCTGTCGCAGGCCTCAGGGGCACCGACATAGGTGAACGCATCGGTGTCGTCGCAGTCAGTCAGGCTGGGCACGTACCCAGCGGGCTGTGTGCACGCCGACACCGAGTCAGCGGAGTCTCCTTGGCCGTCTCCGTCCGCGTCCGCGTACCACGTGGTGGAGGCCACCCCGTCATCGGCAACGCCGTTGCAGTCGTTGTCGAGTCCGTCGCAGATCTCCGTGGCGCCTGGCTTTACCGCCGCGGACCCGTCATTGCAGTCCCGATCGTCTTGCACCCAGCCGGCTGGTGGAACACAGCTCGTCTGGCTGTCCCCGGGGTCTCCGTAGCCGTCGCCGTCCGCATCCGCGTACCACACAACTGCGGCTGCGCCATCGTCGGCCACGCCGTCGCAGTCGTTGTCTTTGCCGTCACAGACCTCTGGCGCCCCAGGGTAGGTGTTTGCATCGC
>CAYYHT010000347.1:0-8063 GCA_964471355.1 uncultured Enterobacteriaceae bacterium | reverse complement strand
AGCAGCTTCGCTTCGCTATCCGCGAAGGCGGCCGCACCGTTGGTGCTGGCGTCGTGGCTTCCATCATCGAGTAGCTGTATTCCCGGTTTGTCCGGGAGCGCGGTCGCGGCGACTCCGCGCATGTAAATGCGCCTTCGCCGTGCCTCCTTGCTCACCGGCCGACCAGGCTCAGCAGATATTTTCGCCCGGGGCAAGGGCCCTGGACATTATTTTTCTTGCGTCTATAGGGGGCCTGCAATAGTTGGCACGCCGTTTGCTATACGGCTGCCCAAAGCAGGTGGGTCTTTCATGCTACATCAGCGCTACGTGCTGCTCAGCTTCGTGCTCGGGGCCATAATGACCGGTTTGACCGTTCAGAGTGCCTCGTCATCGCTGTTCGTGACTCTTCAGGTGCCAGACATGCGCCTGGCGTTCATGAGCACGACGTCGTTGATCAGTGTGGCTGCGGCGGTGTTGGCATTTGTGGCTCTCATCCGCAATCGGCAAGCGGTCTCATTCGTCGACGAAGTCGTCGACGAGCTGTGGAAGGTCACTTGGCCCACCCGCGAAGAGACCGTCAAGGCGTCGACCACCGTGGTGTTCACCACGCTGTTCACCGCCGCCCTTCTTGGTGGGTACGACCTCATCTGGAAGAACCTCGCCGATGTCTTCCTCTTCGGTCAGACAAGCGGCGTTGGTGACGGTGTCGCTTCCGTCAGCACTGGCCGTTGGGTCAAGTTCGGGCTCGCCATGGGCCTTCCTCTTCTCGCATTGCTCATTCGTTCTTCTCGGTCTGGCGCCGAAAACCCAGGCTAGGACGGCAAGGCCGCCTCTCCACAGGAGTCCACACCCATGCGGTGGTACGCAGTACATACCCTCTCCGGGTCCGAACAAAGGGCGCTTCTGGCGCTTCAGCAGCGCATCACGATGCACGAGCTCGAAGACCGCTTCGGTGAGGTCCTGGTGCCTTCCGAGGTCATCATCGATCCCAAGACCAAGCGCAAGATCACCAAGCGCTTCTACCCTGGGTACATGTTCGTCGAGATGGAACTCGACAACGAGACTTGGCACCTGGTCAAGGACACGCCCAAGGTCATGGGCTTTGTGGGGGGCTCACGCAACCCGCCGCCCATGCCGGCCGACGAAGTCGCGCGCATCACTCGCTTGCTCAGCAAGGAAGAAGAGCCGCGTCCGGTCATGAACTTCCAGGTGGGCGAAGAAGTTCGCCTGACCGAAGGTCGCTACGCATCCATGCGCGGCACCATCGAAGAGATCAACGAATCCCGCGGCAAGGTCCGCGTTGTCATCAACATTTTCGGTCGCCCGGTACCCACCGAGCTCGGCTTCCACCAGGTCGAGAAGCTCTCCTAGCAGAGCGCACCACAGATTCAGGAGTTCGTCATGGCCAAGAAGGTCGTCAACAAAATCAAGCTGCAGATTCCCGCAGGTCAAGCTCGACCCGCACCGCCAGTCGGTCCGGCTCTCGGCCAGGCTGGCGTGAACATCAAGCAGTTCTGCGACGAGTTCAACAACAAGACAAAGCCGCAGGCGGGCGAGGGACTCATCATCCCCGTCGAAATCACCGTCTACGCTGATCGCACTTTCACCTTCATCACGAAGACCCCGCCCGTCGCAGTGCTACTCAAGAAGTATGCAGGTGTGGCCAAGGGCTCTGGCACGCCAAACCGAGACAAAGTCGGTTCGGTGTCCATGGCTCAGGTCGAGGAAATCGCGAAGATCAAGCTGCCCGATTTGAACTGCACCAACCTGGAGTCGGCAATGCGCCAGGTCATGGGAACAGCTCGCTCATCAGGCATTACCGTCAACCCCTAAGTCCAAGACTGAAAAGCGGGGAAGGGCTCCGACGTCCGTCGACCCCGCCCAGTTCAAGCAACCCTGCCCGGCGAAAAACCGGCCAGCTGCTGGAGGAGGACCGTGTCGAAACACGGAAAACGCTACACGGCATCGAGAGCGAGAATCGACTCTGCGCGCCGCCATACTGTTGAGGAGGCCGTTGGTCTCGTCAAGGGTGCGGCAGACGCAAAGTTCGACGAATCGATCGACATTGCCGTGCGTCTCGGAGTCAATCCGAGACAAGCGGACCAGATGGTCCGCGGAGCCGTGAGCTTGCCTCACGGTATTGGCAAGACGAACGTCGTTGTGGTGTTCGCAGAAGGAGACGCTGCTAAGGCTGCGGAAGAGGCTGGTGCCGACTTTGTCGGTTCCCAAGACCTCATTCAGAAGATCTCCGATGGATGGACTGATTTCGACAAGGCTGTCGCCACTCGCAAGATGATGGCAAAGGTCGGTCGACTCGGTCGAATCCTCGGACCTCGTGGCCTGATGCCAAACCCCAAGACCGGAACGGTCGTCGCTCCCGAAGATGTCGGGCGCGTCGTCAAAGAGGTCAAGGGCGGTCGAATCGACTTCCGAGTCGAGAAAGCCGGCATCATCCATTCGCCGGTCGGCAAGGCCAGCATGGAAGCAGATCAGCTGACAGAGAATGTTCTTTCTCTGATGGCGACGCTTCTCAAGTTGAAGCCGTCGACTGCTAAGGGCACGTACGTCAAGAGCGTCGCGCTCTCTTCCACCATGGGTGTTGGTGTTCGCCTCGATGCAAACGAGGTCACACGCCAGGCTCAGGACTACAGGGGGTAGAGCAATGAACAAGACTCAAAAGGAACAGGTGGTCGATGGCGTCAAGGCACGCTTCGAGTCCGCACCATTCCTCGCGCTGGTGAACTACCAGGGTTCGACGGTCACCCAGATGGATGCATTGCGTCGCGCTTGCGAGCCGGCCGGTGTGCACTTCCAGGTGGTCAAGAACACCCTGTCTCGTCGCGCGGTGGAAGGCACCGAAAAGGCTTCTCTCTCTGCCCTGTTCAAGGGTCCGGTTGGAATTCTCTTCGCTGGTGACGACCCGATTGCGGCAGCCAAGCTGCTCAAGGCCCAACTGAAAGACAACGAGAACCTTGCGGTAACAGCCGGGTATTTCGAGGGTGATGTGCTCGACGCGAAAGCAGTCGAAGCCGTTGCCAGTCTTCCAAGCCGCGAGGAACTCCTCGTCAAGCTCCTGCAGACACTCCAAGCGGGTCCCCGCAATGTCATGGGTGTCATCCGGGGTCCGGCTCGGGATCTGCTGAACCTGCTCAAGAACTACGAAAACAAGATCTCTGGCAACTAGTTGCCAGGCAAACTTTCAAGCTAATCTTCGCGGCTTCGGCCGTAAAAAATACCAATGGAGTACACCATGTCCGTCACTCAGGACCAGGTTGTCGAGTACATCTCAAACCTCAAGCTCGGCGAGGTTCAGAACCTCATCAAAACCCTCGAAGACACCCTCGGTGTCGAAGCTGCAGCACCTGTCATGATGGCAGGCGGCGGTGGCGGCGGCGCTGCCGAGGCTGCCGCAGAGCAGACCGAGTTCGATGTCATTCTGACGTCGTTCGGCGACAAGAAGATTGCCGTCATCAAGGCAGTCCGTGCGCTGACCGGCCTCGGCCTCAAGGAGGCCAAGGGTCTCGTCGAGTCCGTGCCAGACGCCAAGATCAAGGAAGCCGTCAGCAAGGAAGACGCAGCAACCGCGGTTGCAGCCCTCACCGAAGCCGGCGCATCCTCCGAGATCAAGTAAGCAGCGCATCTGCGCTTCTTGCTCCCATGCTGCCCTTCTCTGCCGGCCGGCAAGAGAAGGGTGGCAGTCGCCTTTGTCGGGCGGCAACCCGCGACTTGTGTCGCACCCAGCCGGCCACCCCATCCAACGGTCAGGCACGCCAGTGCCATTGAAGACCATTAGGAGCGCCTGATGTCGCAGCAGCAGTTGTTGGCCAACAACTACCGCTTCCGGAACTCGTACGGAAAGGTCCGGTCGGTCATCCCCGTCGGAAATCTCATCGAGATCCAGTCGAGGAGCTACCAGCACTTCCTCCAGCCCGATGTGCCGGAAGACGAACGCGAGGACATCGGCCTTCAAGCCGTGTTCAAGAGCGTCTTCCCCATCCAAGACTTCTCGGGTCGGGCGAGCCTTCAGTTCGTCAGCTACGAGCTCGAGCAGCCCAAATACGACGTGGACGAGTGCCGCGAGCGCGGCATGACCTACTCGGCGCCCATCAAAGTGATTGTGCGTCTCGTCGTGTGGGACATCGACAGCGACACGAATGTGCGCACCGTCTCCAACATCAAGGAACAGCCGGTCTACTTCGGCGAAATTCCCCTGATGACCGAGAACGGCACGTTCATCGTGAACGGCACCGAGCGCGTCATCGTGTCTCAGCTTCACCGCTCTCCCGGCATCTTCTTTGACTCCCAGCGGTCCAAGACCGGTGGCCGCAAAGAGATCTTCAGCGCCCGCATCATTCCGAACCGCGGCAGCTGGATCGACTTCGAGTTCGACAGCAAGGACATCCTCTTCGTTCGCATCGACCGTCGTCGCAAGCTGCCGGCCACCGTGCTGCTGCGCGCGCTCGGCTACGGCACTGAGAACCTGCTCAACTACTTCTACGAGCAGGAACGGGTCACCCGCACCAAAGATGGCTGGTTCAAAGAGACCACCGCGGATCTGCTGTTCCAGCAGAAGGCCACCGTGGACGTCGCTGGCCCCGACGGCAAGGTGATCTGCCGCCAGGACAAGAAGTTCCTCAAGAACATCCTGCGCAAGATGCGCAAGGCCGACATGCTGCACACCGAGACGCGCATCATCGACGGCAAGGAGCGCGAGGTCGAGGTCGGTACCATTCCGATCAACGAAGAGGACCTGGTCGGCAAGGTCAGCGCCTACGACATGGTCGACATGAACACCGGCCGCATCATTGTTGAGTGCAACGAAGCATTCACCGAAGAGAACATCGCAGCGTGCCTGTCCTACGGCCTCACCGAGTTCCACCCATTGTTCATCGACGGCCTCTTGGTCGGCTCGTTCCTGCGTGACACGCTGCTGGTCGACAAGATTGGCAGCACCGAAGAGGCGGTTGTCGAAATCTACCGTCGCTTGCGTAGCGGTGATCCGCCCACGTACGACACGGCTCTCACTCACTTCGAGAACCTGTTCTTCAACGCCGAGCGGTACGACCTGTCTCGCGTCGGTCGCCACAAGCTGAATCACAAGCTCAACCTGCAGGTTCCGCTCGATCAGACCACGCTGACCCGTGAAGACATCCTTCAGGTGGTCAAGTACCTCATCGACCTCAAGAACAACAAGGGCGAGAAGGACGACATCGACCACCTCGGAAACCGCCGCGTTCGCGCTGTGGGCGAGCTGCTCGAGAACCAGTACCGTGTCGGCCTCGACCGCATGGGCAAGGCGATCAAGGAGCGCATGAGCCTCTCCGAGATCGAGGCGCTGATGCCGCACGACCTGATCAACTCCAAGCCGGTCTCGGCCGTCGTCAAAGAGTTCTTCGGTTCGAGCCAGCTGTCACAGTTCATGGACCAGACCAACCCCCTGTCCGAGATCACGCACAAGCGTCGTCTGTCGGCTCTTGGGCCGGGTGGACTGACCCGCGAGCGCGCTGGCTTCGACGTCCGCGATGTGCACCCGACTCACTACGGTCGCATCTGCCCCATCGAGACGCCTGAAGGCCCGAACATCGGTCTCATCGCTTCGCTGTCGACCTTTGCTCGTGTCAACGAGTTCGGCTTCATCGAGACCCCCTACCGTCGCGTTGCCTCCGGCAAGGTCGACCCAGGTGATCCCGACTACTTCGACGCGCTCGAAGAGGAGTTCACGCGGGCTGGCGACAAGCAGGTCATCGCGATGGCTTCTGCTCCAATCGACAAGGACGGCAACTACACCGAAGAACTCGTTCCGGCTCGAAAGGGCGGCGACTTCGCAATGGTGGCGCCGGACGAGGTCACCCTGATGGACGTTGCTCCGAACCAACTGGTTTCGGTCGCTTCTTCCCTGGTGCCTTTCCTCGAGAACGATGACGCCAACCGCGCGTTGATGGGCTCCAACATGATGCGCCAGGCCGTTCCGGTCGTGCGCACCGAGGCCCCATTGGTCGGCACCGGCATCGAGCGCATCATCGCTCGAGACTCCGGCGTCACGGTCACCGCAAGGCGTGATGGTGTGGTCGAGTCTGTCGATGCTTCACGCATCGTCATCAAGACCGAAGGCCAGGCCGGCGACGAGATTGGCGCCGACGTCGATATCTACAACCTGACCAAGTTCATGCGTTCGAACCAGAACACGTGCATCAACCAACGTCCGGTGGTTCGCCCCGGCGACCAGATCTGGGCCGGTGAGGTCATCGCCGACGGTCCCGCGACCGAGCTCGGTGAGCTCGCGCTGGGCCAGAACGTCATCGTCGCGTTCATGCCTTGGAACGGGTACAACTTCGAGGACTCCATCCTCATCTCTGAGCGACTGTCCCGCGAGGACATGTACACCACGATTCACATCGAGGAGTTCGAGGTCGCTGCCCGCGACACCAAGCTGGGCAAAGAAGAGATCACTCGGGACATCCCGAATGTGGGCGACGAGGCACTCAGTGACCTCGACGAGTCCGGCATCATTCGCATCGGCGCCGATGTCAGCCAGGGCAACATCCTGGTGGGCAAGATCACGCCGAAGGGCGAGACGCAGCTGTCCCCCGAAGAGAAGCTCTTGCGGGCCATCTTCGGCGAGAAGGCCGGCGACGTTCGCGACACCTCTCTCAAGGTTCCGCCAGGAGTCGAGGGCACCGTCATTGGCGCCCAGATCTTCAGCCGTGAAGGCGTTGAGAAGGACGCGCGTTCCCTCGAGATCGAGCACGAGGCGGTCAGCCGCATCGAGCGCGACCGCGACGAGAACGTGCGCACCATCCGCGACTCCGCGCTGCGCTCGCTCGCACGAGTGTTGACGGGCCACAAGGCGACGTCGGCTGTCACCGACCCCGAGTCCGGGGCCGAGTTCATCGCCGCTGGCGAAGAGTACAGCTCCCAGAACCTGAGCCGTCTTGGCGTCGAAACCCTGGACCGAATCTCGGTCGAGGACGCAGCCGTCGAAGAAGAGGTCTGGAATGTCACCGATCAGGTTCGCGCCAAGATCGATGAGGTTCACGGCCGCTACCGGGCCAAGATCGAGCGCCTCAAGAAGGGCGACGAGCTTCCTCCGGGCGTCATCAAGATGGTCAAGATCTACGTCGCCATCAAGCGCAAGCTGTCGGTCGGTGACAAGATGGCCGGTCGTCACGGCAACAAGGGCGTCATCTCCAAGATCCTTCCGATCGAGGACATGCCCTACCTCGAGGACGGAACACCCGTCGACATCGTCCTGAACCCACTTGGCGTGCCTTCGCGCATGAACGTGGGCCAGATTCTCGAGACCCACCTCGGTTGGGCTGCTCGCGGAATCGGACTCAAGATGGGTCAGATGCTCGAAGAGGCTGGACAGGCCAAGAACCTGCGCACCTACCTGGGCAAGGTGTTCCGCCGGCAAGAGCGCATCATCGACTTCCTCAAAGATGCAACGGATGAAGAGATCAGCACCTTCGCGGACAAGTACCGCAACGGCCTGACCACCGCGACGCCCGTGTTCAGCGGCGCCGGCGAAGAGCAGATCAAAGAGTCTCTCGAGCTGGCAGGCTTTGCCACCGACGGACAGACTCTGCTGTTCGACGGCAGAAGCGGCGATGCCTTCCACCACCGTGTGACCGTGGGCATCATGTACATGCTCAAGCTGCACCACCTCGTCGATGACAAGATTCACGCGCGCTCCATTGGGCCGTACAGTCTCGTCACCCAGCAGCCGCTGGGTGGAAAGGCGCAGTTCGGTGGTCAGCGTTTGGGCGAGATGGAAGTCTGGGCCATGGAGGCGTACGGCGCCGCCTACGGTCTACAAGAGTTCCTGACCGTCAAGTCCGACGATGTGGCCGGCCGTACACGCATGTACGAGTCCATCGTCAAGGGCGAGAACATCCTCGATGCCGGACTGCCGGAATCGTTCAATGTTCTGGTCAAGGAGATGCACGCCCTGGCCCTCGATGTCGAGCTCATCGAGGACAAGGAAGTCCTCCGCCACTAGGTCGTACCTGACCTCCGGGATCGGCATGAGCCGGTCCCACCCCTCTCTTTTTCTCCCTTTCCATTCGTAGCCCAGCTTCCAGGAG
>CAYYHT010000346.1:0-8085 GCA_964471355.1 uncultured Enterobacteriaceae bacterium | reverse complement strand
CACCGGCTGGATCGCGGTCCTCGAAGAGGGCGAAGAAGCCCCCGACTGTGGCGGAACCGGCTTGTGGACCGAACATGCTGTGCGCGACACCGCCATCACCCTGATGGACGTGTTGCTGGCCAGCACGCCTACCTAAGAAATCCGTCGACCGGCTGAATGTTGGGCGGCAGCGGATCGACTCCCAAACGGCGCAAAATCTCTCGCTCGATCATGCGTGACAGGTAGGACAGCGGCAGGTCATTGTGGTCTTTGTCGAAGGGATCTTCGATCTCGGAGCCGATCGCATCGAGGCCCAAGAATGCGTAGGCGACCAAGAAGACCACGATCGGCGTCAGGAACCCGATCTCAAGGTGCAGACCAAACGGAAGGCCCAATACGTACAAGCCGACAATTCGATGCGTGAGAGCCGTGTATGAAAGCGGCAGCGGCGTGTTCTTGATGCGCTCGCAAGCCCCCTGAACGGTCGAGTTTTCGGCTAGGCACTGCTCGATGAACGGAACGTGCAGAGGCACGACACGGCCCGCCTTCCATGCGCGGCGCACCCCCTCACCGATGGTGTGGGCGATGTAGGTCGGCACGCTGGGTTCATCTGCCAGCTTACGAATCTCGTCTGCGGGCAACCACTGCGAGAGTTCTTCCCAGTTGTCGTCGTCTCTGAGGTCCATGCGCAGCGCGTGGACAAAGGCGATTTGGCGCATGAGCAGATCGCGGCGAAGGCCATCTCCCTGTTCTTCGACCAGCGTCAAGACAACGCGGGTGAAGGTACGGCTGTTGTTGACGAGGCGACCCCATAGCTTTCGCCCTTCCCAATATCGGTCGTAGCAGGCCGAGTTTCGAAAGCCGAGGAAGATTGACAGGGCCAACCCAATCAGCGAGAAGGGAATGGTGGTGAGGTTGTAGGTCTCGTCGAGGTCGAAATACTCGTAGCCGAAGTCCACGCCGACGGACATCAGCACCACAAGCGATAGAACCGGCCAAATGCGCGTGAGTGCAGTGCCAGCGAGGTGAAACAGGGCGAGACCAAACGGCCCCTCTGTGGTGCGCACCATCATGGTCGCGAGGCTATCACTCGTCGCGGCCCGACACACGCGCTAGGCTTCGGGCCCGGTTGAAATGGCAGGCCTCAAGCCCAGCCACTGAGGAGTCCAATGGGACGCATGTTCGAGAAGCGCAAGGCCACCATGTTCAAGCGGTGGGACCGCATGGCCAAGGCGTTCACACGAGCTGGAAAGGAAATCGCCATTGCGGTACGCGCCGGTGGCGGCTCACCCGATGGCAACCCACAGCTGCGCCGAGCGATTCAGAACGCTCGCGCCGTGAACATGCCCAAGGACAAGATCCAGAAGGCCATCGACAAAGCGTCGGGCAACGAAGCGACCGACTACGAAATCGTGAACTTCGAGGGCTATGCCCCCCATGGGGTGGCGATTCTGGTCGAAACGGCGACGGACAACACGACCCGCACCGTCGCCAACGTCCGCCTCTGTTTCAAGAAGGGCAACGGCAACCTCGGAAACGCAGGCAGTGTGGCCTTTATGTTCACTCGCATGGGCGTGTTCCGGCTCAAGGCGGCAGGAGTCGACTCCGAAGAACTCGAGCTCGAGATGATCGACCATGGCCTCGAAGAACTCGACACCGAAGAGGACGACAAAGGCGAAGCTGTGTTGGTCCTTCGGTGCGCATTCAACGAATTCGGCAACCTGCAGTCCGCCCTAGAATCCCAGGGCATTGAGACCGTGTCGACGGGCTCTGAGTACGTGCCCAATGACGTCGTCGAGCTGTCCGAAGAGCACACCAATGAGGTGCTCGAGCTGATTGACAAGCTCGAACAAGACGACGACGTGCAGAGTGTGTTTCACACCCTCGCCTAGCCGTCGCTATTCAGCGTCACAGGTGCACGTGCCGTCGAGCGAACACCACTCTTCAAAGATGCTGCCCTGGGTCTCGCAGCCGTAGCCGTCGCGTCCCAAGATGCCCTGAAGGGTGGCGGCGCCGATGTACGGCACCGCGTCGAACTCTTTGACCCCGCGCATGGGGCGGGCAGCGATGATGTCTGCCGCGATGCTTGGACCAATGCCGCAGACCAACTCGAGGTCTTCGGTGGTGCCGTTGTTGGCCCATTCGAGCAGCGCGTCGCTCTCCCAGTCGAGGACTTCGACCTCGCCAATCCAGCCACCGAGGCCTTCGCAGCTAATGTCGAGGCAGCAGTTCTGCCGTCCCTCGCCTTGGAGGCACCAGCCGTCCATGGTTCCGTCGCGCAGGGCGAGCATGACGCCGTCGTCGACAGCGGGGAGTTGCCCAATCGCATCGAGCGGATCGGGAAACTCAAACCACGGGCGTCCGGCTGCGATCTGGCGAGCCACGTCGCCATTCACGCCGTCGACCGCCATCAGCTCGACAACCGTTGCGTTGTCGATGAGGTCGAGGGTGTTGCTGTGTTGTTCAGCGCTGAATCGAGCGCCGTTGTATTCACCGCCTGTTGCGGTGCAGGTTCCCATCAAAGGTCGTTCTGTCGTCTGCGGTGTACAGCCGACAACGCCCAGAAGAACAATCAGGTGAGACCACCTCATTGGAGTACTCCAGTGTTTTCGACTTCCGCACGGTCCGCCGTTGACCGGGTCTGCGCTCGGCCGCGCCCCAGCGGCGCGGATACGGCCCTCCCCAACACAGGGGAGGCGAGCGGGCGAACCCGGCGTCGGGCGATGCATGCCACGAAGCACCGCGCAGTTAACTCGCAGCTGACATAGGTCAAGGATGGAACTGAGGCTAAGATCCCCCCATCGCACGTCACTTTGCCGCCGCCACTCTGATCCTGCTCGCTTGCACCCCAGCGCTTGCTGAGGACATCGCAGCGAACACCATGGTCGACGCGCCGGTCGAGGCCTTGGCAGAGGCCCAACCCGTTGAGGCGGTCGAAACCGTGCTGTGGGCCGGCAGATACGCCATCCTGGGCACGCGCAAGGTGCCGCTCATCGGGGACATCTCGTTCCGAACCGACAACTACCTGTTGGCAGTGGTCACGCGCACCGAGACCGGTGGGTACTCCCTGGACCAGCGGGTCTGCAAGATCACCTTCGAGAAGACCGCGGGCGCCAAGATCACCATGGATGAGTCAGCGCCCAGCCTGATGCCCGCGGCGAACCCCGTCTTCGAGCCGACCGACGAGGGCAAATTCGACGCGGTGGAGTGGCCAAGCGGCTGGGGAACCGTCGACCTAGACTTGGACGGCTACGACGGCATGGCCATTGGAGTGCAGGCCCCTATCTGCGGCGGCACCCTTCATGTGGCAAGCGAAGCGAAGTCCGTCGCAAGTGGCACCACCGACAATGGCGGGCTCGTGGGGGAGATCGATATCTTCGTGGACCAGCGCATCCAGGAGGTTCAGGGCGCCTGCCTGCGCTGGATGAGCAGCGACAAGGCCGAGTGGATGCACGGCAAGTTCAGCTACGTGCCGGTGCCCGCCGAGACCACCTGCGAGACCTTGAGCACTTGGCCTGACCCGATGCCCGAGGACACCGAGGCGACCGAGGCTGCCAAAGCCGCCGGGTAACTACTGAGCCGCCACGTGCCGCAGCATCACAGCCACTTGATCCGCTGTCAGGTCATCTTGAAGTTGGTATTCAGTGCCCGTCCACAGCGGAAAGGGGAACATGTTGTTGCTGCCGAGCTCTTGCTCACAGAACGCCTCGGCGCTGCATCGGGTGGTGTCCTCGAGGGCGTCCCATTGGTCGTAGTCCCCGTTTACTGGATGGAACAGACCTAGGTAGTGCCCCACTTCATGAGCCATGGTCTCGGACAAGACCCGCACCTCGTCATCGTCAAAGACCGCATTGGTGCCCGCATGCTCGAGCCATGAAACCGCCACCACACTCGTCGGACCCGCTGCAACCGTTCCGGGGATATTGCCGGATTGGCCGTAGAGCGTCGTGTCGCCGATGAGCTCACCGACGACCAGGGTCAGCACATCGTCTCCGTTGGCATCTGCGGCGGCTTCGTAGGCGTCGTCGCCCCCGTTTGGCTCTGGCACGATGCCACCGAGCGCGATGTCTCCGTACGTGACCCTGAGGTCGATTCCAACGCCGGCCCAGATGTCCTCCCAGCCGTCAACCGCGGACTCTACAGCCTCGACGACGTCGGGATCGGCGCCGATGCCGCCGGCGTAGACCACCTGCACATCGACCCGGCTTCCCTCGTCGTCGCTGTCCTCGCGCACATGGACGAAGACCTCCACCTCATTTTCGGCGCGGATGTAGTTCAGGTCGCCGTCGATATTGCCAAGCTCGACGGTCCACACTCCCGGCTCGAGCGCGCCGTCCACGTCGCGTATCGGCCAGTTGAAGGCCATCGGACCGCGCGGATAGAAGCTGTTGGTGAGCTTCTCGTCCGAGCTCCACCAGTCCTCCCACCACAAGACCAGCTCGCCGTTTGGGTCGTACAGCGCCTCGAGCGTCATGTAGGGATCACCGAAGCCCGTCACCTCGAACGAGCGGTCCCCCTCTTGGAGCTGAATCTCGAGGGAGAGGATGCCGTCGGCATCGGTCATCGGTGTGCTGCGCTCGACCACGAGGCCTCCGCCCGGCTGATCGATGTCCGAAGCAGCGGGCTTGCAGCCCATGCCCAGGCACAACACTGCGACGAGAGGCAGGCGATTCATCGGGTCACCGTACCTCAAAGCCATAGGCCGTCGGGTACCGATCCACGATCGCGGCCGCGTAGATCTTGGCCACGTAGTTTGCCCCCTCTGGCGTCAGGTGCCCGCCATCGACGAGTTGCCAATAGTCCCGCGTTCCCGCCGCCTTGCTGACGGCAGCCAAGGTGCCCGGCCCGATGTTGTACGCAGCGAGCGCCCGATCCCAATCTCGTTCGGATGAATGCAGGTCCCGAAAGTAGGCGATCGCGGCCGTCGTCGAACGGGCCAGATCTCGTCGCTCATCCAGTTCATCAGTGACGGTCAGGCCATATGCCCGGCCGGTTGCTGGGACGAACTGCCACACCCCGGCAGCTCCGCTTGTCGATGTCGCCTGTGACAGAAAGCCGCTCTCGATCATCGCCACGTAAATGAGTTCTGGCGGGAGTCCAGCAGCCTCAAGCTGCCGGCCAAGGGGCTCGCGCAGCGGCTGGGCTCGATCGCGCCAGCGTGTGAACGTCTGCCGACCGTCTGTTGCGAAGTAGCTCGCCCACTGCTCGACCTTGGGGTGGGCGCGCACCGGCAACTCAAAGACGCCTAGGTCGACATCAGTGGCCAGCTGCTGAACCGGGCTCGAAGGAGCGTCCCCACGGGCCAGCTCGTGCATCTGTTCGTTCTCACCTGGCACAGCAACGGGCTCAGCCGGCTGTTGTGGTGCACTGGAGGCGCATCCAGCAGATTGCATCGCGAGGATATATAGTACCATGCGTAACATACTGATTTTCTTCTTAACCGGTCGTACTTAGGCTCATGACACACGACGAACACCGGAGCTTGTCATGATCCCACGTACCGCAGTCCTGATGTCCCTCGGAGCCCTGGCCTCTGGCTGCTCCCACAACCCCGACGCACTGGGCGATGTGCAGCCCGCCGACGTGTACGACGGAGTGCAAGACATCGACGCCAACCTGTCTCGCCTGGCCGCCTTGGATGTGTTCGAAGTTGGAGACTTGGTCCTCGTGGCGCCAGAAGGCGCCTTCAACTGCTACGGTCCCTGCCCCGGCTACGAAAACTGGGAAGATGAAGCACGCCTTGAAGCCGCAGCGCGCTTGGGCGAGTTTACCGCCGCAGCAGAACGGGCTGCTGTCGACCCCGAGGACTACGCGCAGCACGAGATTGAGGCTAGCCTCGAGAGCCTTCGAAACCTCCAGTTGGTCGAGATCGGTGACATGATCCAGAGCGTGGCCCCACCCAACTCCGCCAACGCCTACAGTGCCCCCAACGAAGAGGACATCTTGACCGCCATGGCCGAGAACGAAGCTCGCGCTGACCGCCTGCAGGCCATCGCCGACAGCATCAACCGCTAGTGCCACCCCGCATGCCCGATGTGCCGCATCGCATGGGTCTAGGCGTCGGCCTAGACCTGCCTTGGGGCGCCGACATCGGGTGGGGTTGGGACAAGCAGCACGGCAACCGCATCAACGCTCGAGTGCTGAACTTCCTGCAGCGGCACGACTTCGCCTACCTCTTCGTCTCGTGGCAGCCCCGAAATCGAAATCGCCTGAAGCCCGAAGACTACACGCCGGTCTTTGACGACCTGTTCGAGCGCGCACCGGCCTTCAAGCTTCGCGCGCTGCACCAGACGGCGTTCAATCTGGGTGCGCTCGAGCCCTACGACCGGTCCGCACTCATCGCCTTCACGAACGCACTCATCGAGCGCTACGGTTTGAGTTGGGTCAACGAAGACCTGGGACTGTGGTCGATCCATGGACGGTCCCTGCCCTACCCCCTGCCCCCTTATCTGACCCCCCAGGGGCTCTCGGCCGCCATCGCCAACACCGCCGAGGTGCAGCAAGCGCTGGCCGCTCCTTTGCTTGTGGAGTTTCCTGGGTTTTCCGAGGGCACCAACTTCTACATGGGTCGCATGGACGCCTACGACTTCTTTCGCGAAGTGGTGGAGCAGACCGCCTCGCCCTGCACGCTCGACATCGGACACCTGTTGTCTTGGCAGTGGCTGCAGGGAAACAGAGGCACCGACTTGTACAAGGAACTCGAGCGATTGCCGCTCAAACACTGCTTCGAGATTCATCTTTCAGGGTGCGCCATCGCCAGAGACCGCTTCCTCGACGTGCACCACGGCATCCTGCTCGATGAGCAACTCGAGCTGCTGCAGATGCTGGCACCCATGTGCCCCAATCTGCGGTGCATCACCTACGAGGACCCGCGCTTTGGCGAGGACGGCCAGCTGATCGCAAAGTCGGTGGCGAACTTCGAAAGGCTCAACGCGTACGTGTCCGAGTGGGCAGCCTGATGCGCAGCCTCGACCAGGTGCTCGACGCGATGCTGCACGATCGGGACATGCTCGCAGCCTTCATGCGCGACGACCGATCAGTGTTGCAGGTGTCCGACTCCGATTTCGAGGCCATGCAGACCATCGACCGGAACCAACTGACTCAAGCCCATCAACGCATCCGAAGCGGGATTCTGCAGCGCTCACACCGGGGGGCGGGCAGCATCTCGACGTTGTTTCCCAAGACGATCGCGGCGTGGACGGACAGTCCGAACGAGCTGGCGGCCTATTTCCTGGCTTCCGACGCTCATGCGCAGCACCGCGAGGTCCCCCATGCCGGTACGGGTACCTGTCTCGAAGAGGCGTTCTACCGATTCGCCGAGGGCCGACACATCGGCGATCCCGCCGAGCGTGAGCGCGAGTTCCTTCATGCGATGGCGCGCGCCCTGACGCTGAGCCCCGACCCGGCGTTTGCGGTCCCGCCGGAATTCCAGCGACGAAAAGAGGGTTGGGTGGGCGTCACTCGACGGTCATCGCCGACCCTCTTTGCTGCAACCCCGCGGGGACTGGTCACAGGTCCGCTGCACTAGTAGGCTGCGGACCATGCGCACTCTCTGTCTGATCACCCTTTTGGCCTCCAGCGTCGCTGGGGCACAAGCGCCCGAGCACAACTTCAACCTCATGGACGGGGTTGTCGTCGATGCCGAGCGCGGTGAGCTCTATCTCATGACCCCCAACGGCGAGGTCGAGGCGGTGTCGCTGCAAACTGGCAAGGTCAAGTGGTCGACCGACGTCGCCGCCAAGCCCCTGCTCAAGCACGGCGACCTGCTCTTTGCCCAGGTCGACAGCACCGGCGGCAAGAAACAACTGCACATTGTGGCCCTGGACACGACCAAGAAAGGCCGCCCCAGCACCAAGTGTGAGCCCATCGAACTTCCCCGCTGGGCGCCCGACGGGGTCGACCAGCCATTGGGCGGAAAGCTCACCGTCGAGGCGCGCTGGGCGCCGGACATCATCTACATCGTGTGGAGCGCCGAGACCCAGTGGGTAGGCACTGGTCCTCCCCCGTCTTATTTGCAACGTGGCGGCATGCACCGAGAAGGGTCGGGCATCGTGCGCTGCGATCTGGTCTCGGGGACATTGATGGGGGCCGGACCAGACGTGCCTC
>CAYYHT010000345.1:0-8124 GCA_964471355.1 uncultured Enterobacteriaceae bacterium | reverse complement strand
CGTAGCCATCGACATCGGTGTCGGCGAACCACGAGCTGGCCCCGACCACCGAGTCATCGTCGTCGTCGGTAAGGGCATCGCAGTCGTCGTCGATGCCGTTGCAGATCTCGTCGGTGCCCGGATTGACCGTTGCGTTGGTGTCGTCGCAGTCGTCGTTGGTATTGGCCAGACCCAGCTGGCCGGTGCAGCTTGCGATGGTGACCGGCACCGAGTCGGGATTGCCGAAGCCGTCCCCGTCGAGGTCGAGGAAGAACTGGGCCGAGACATCGTCGTCGGCCGAGTCGACCAAGTCGTCGCAGTCGTTGTCGACGCCGTCACAGGTTTCGTCCGCGTCGGGGTGAACCAGCTTGTCTGCGTCGTCGCAGTCGGTATCCGTGACCGCTTCGCCCTCTCCCGAGCAGCTGATTGTGGTGCCCACATCGGTGGTCGAGCCGCCGACCCCGTCGCCATCTGCGTCGACGTAGCAGTCGTCGACATCATCGCAGTCCTGGTCCAGGCCGTCTGCGGCGACCTCTGCGGCGTCTGGGTTCACCGTGTCGTCAGCGTCGTCGCAGTCCACGGTCGAGTCGAACCCGTCACCGTCGGCGTCGACAAGCTCGACGAGATGCTCTTCGTCCCAGGGCTCCCAGGTGGACCACACACAGCCGGACGTTCCAAGCAGCAAGCCTTGGGCAGACAACAGCAGCAGGGTACTTCGCATGGCCATAGGCCATCGTAGATCGAAACCGGGTCTGTACGCGTGGTTTTGAGGGCCTAAAAGGCCGTCACCCACTTGTCCTCGGCCGAACGCCAGATGTACCGCGCGGGCTCTTTTGGCCCGACCTCGATCGCTTGGGTCCCGGTCTTGCCGTCGTCATAGACGAACTTGAGCTCGTGGCCGCCCGGCTTGATCTCGGTTGTCAGGGGGGCATTGCCCTTGGCCACCCCGTCGATATGCACCTTTGCGCCGATTGGAACAGAGACGAAGGTCATGACGACGGCCTTGGCCTTCGGTGTCGCCTGCTTCTTGCAGATTTCATCGGTGCCGGACACCGACTCGCACAGTCGTTCGGCCTCGCTGCTGTCCTTGCCCAGTTGGTTGAGATAGGACAGCCAGTCGATGGTCGCTGTGCGGGCGTCGTTCTGGTACTTCGCGGTCTTGGAGCTGCCGCTCTTGCTCGCGGTCGACCACTGGTCATAGGCCGCTCTGGCGTTGATCTCGTTGAGTTCGTTGACGCGCAGCACGTACTGACTCGACTTCCAGTGGGACTTGTTGTCGAGCGAGCGCCTGGCCCACAGCATGACTTCCTTGTTCCGCGCTTCGGTCCTGGGCGTCTTGTTGTGCAGGTGCTTGGCGAATTGGTACATCATCTCGGCGTCGGACCGGTCGATGTCGTCGAAGTACTCGCGCTGGTAGACCTCGTAGGCTCCGCAGTTGACGCCGTTTCGGCAGGCGGTGCTGTGGTTGATCAGCACGATGCGGCCCATTCGCTTTCGGTCGGTCTGTTTGGCCGCGGCGAGGGCTGCGGTCTCCAGGCAGCGAATCTCTTGATTGCTCATGGTGCCTTTGGCGGCCTTGGATGACAGGGACGCTTCGTTGCCACACCCGGTCGACTCGATGTCCACGGGTCCGGGTACCACCGCATCGGGATCGGCTTCGGGATCCAGCTCGGCGTCGGCTGTTGCATCGCCAGTAGCAGCGGTTCCGGATGAGGCGGTCTTCTTCTTGCGTGGCTTGGTCACCGCGGGGTCGGTCGAATCTTCAGTGCCATCGGTGGCCTCGGGTGCCTCGACATCGTCGATCTCGGTCTCGGCCACGGGGGGGCCGTCCTCGGAAGCCACCGTCTCGGGGTCGTCGCCCAGTGGATTGAGCAGCAAGAACACGATGCCGGCCAACAACGCGATGATGGCGAATAGCGCGGCCCCTAGGCTCATCAGGGTGCCCCCGACAATCGTCGCCTTGCCCGCTTGCAGCGCCAGGCTTGCCGTGGTTTCGCGGGCCATCTCGGGTTGCGCAGGCGGCGGCTGTAGGGGAGGGGGAGGAGCCTGTTGCTCCACCGGCACAGGCGCTGGTTTCTTTGATTCGTCTGCCGAGCCGAGGGTGTCTCCCTCTTTGAGCTTGGTCTTGAGGGGGACCTCAAGCAGGGTTCGCCCGGACAGGCGGTCATTGTCCTGCTCGGGGCGCGCATCGAGGATGGGTGGAATGGTCTCTTCGGACCAATCGATCAGGGACACTCCGCCCAGGCTGCGCACGAGGCCGCGGCACTGCCTGGCCACCTCTTTGGCGCTGGGGCGCTCGTCGTGCTCATACTCCATCATGCGGCGAAAGAGCTCGCAGACTTGGGGCGGAACCTGTGCGGCGTCGAGTTGCTCTTGGGCGGCCTCCATTGATTTATCGTGTCGCTTGGGGCTGACCTGGGCCTTGCCAAAGCCCTTGCTGGTCAGCAGCTCGAACATCACCAAGCCGAGCGCGTAGATGTCGCCGGCATGCGTGTCCAAAAGGTCAAACCGCTCGGGAGCCATGTACATCTTGCTGCCGAACATCATCTGTTCGGTGGCGGCCTCGCGGTTGGCGAACTCGGCCCGGGCGATGCCGAAGTCGAGCACCTTGACCTCGCCCTTGGCGGTGAGCTGGATGTTGGCGGGCTTGATGTCACGGTGCAGGACCCGCAGCGCTTGGCCCTCGGGGCCTGCGGGCTCGGAATAGGCCGAGTCGAGTGCCGATGCGACTTCGCCGACGATCTCCATCGCGACCCCAGGAGGGGTGGCCTTCTTCATGCTGATCAGGTCGGCCAGCTCGACGCCCTTGACGTACTCCATCACGATGGTCCAGCGACCCTCGAGGATGACCAGTCCGTCTACTTTGACGATGGCGCGGTGGTTCAGCAGACCCATCATCCGGGCCTCGT
Source organism: uncultured Enterobacteriaceae bacterium (assembly GCA_964471355.1). Lineage (GTDB taxonomy): Bacteria > Myxococcota_A > UBA796 > UBA796 > CAYYHT01. The sequence continues at coordinate 5,236 of CAYYHT010000345.1, read as the reverse complement.
CGCGCATGCGCATGGCGATCTCGTCGATCTCCTCCATCTCGGCGTGCAGCATCTTGAGGGCGACGGGCTTCTCGAACCCGCCAGGACCCACCAGATGGGCCAGATACACGGTTCCAAATCCGCCTTTGCCTAGGGGCCGGCGAATCTCGTACTTCCGGGTACTTTCCTTCTGCATGCGCGGAGTATACGAGGGGGACGGCATTCAGCAGGCTCAATCCGGGTTGAATGCTGGGAGGCATCGGATGTGGTCTGTTTTGGCAGTGTGGTTGTTCTTGGGTTCGACGCCCTCTGTCGCGCAACCGCCGACTCGGGTTGTGCCCACGTACGTGGCCATGCCGGCGAAAGATTTCTCGGTGGGCGCGGACGGCTTGCAGATCGCCGTGCTCGTCGAAGGCGCCAAGAAGGCCGCTGTTGCCTCTGTCGGTGACACGGTGAGCGTGGAGTACAGCGGCTGGCTCGAAGACGGCACCCTGTTCGACTCCAGCTACAAGCGGCACGACTCGTTCAAGTTTCCGCTCGGAGCCGGGCGAGTCATCAAGGGCTGGGACCGCGGTGTCGAGGGCATGAAGGTGGGCGAGAAGCGCCGCTTGGTCATTCCGGCAGAGCTCGCGTACGGCAGCCGCCAGAAGGGGCAGATTCCATCGAACAGCACGCTCATCTTCGATGTCGAGCTGATCGAGATCATGGCGCCACGGGTGGTACCTGCAATGAGCACGTTCAGCGACGAGCAGTACACCGTGACTGCAAGCGGTCTCAAGTACGTGGACATCGTCCCCTGCAGCACGCCCAACCCCACCTCGGGTCAGATGGTGCGCGCCGAGTACACGGGCTGGCTGACCGACGGCACGCTGTTCGATTCGTCGTACAAGCGCGCTGACCCCATCGCGTTCCCCGTCAACACGGGCCGGGTCAGCAAGGGATGGGACGAGGCACTGATGAGCATGAGCGTTGGGTGCCGTCGCTTCGTGGTTATCCCCTGGGCGCTGGCCTATGGCGAGGCAGGTCGGCCTCCGATGATTCCCATGCGGGCCGAACTGCAGTTCGACATCGAGCTGGTCGAGATCGACTAGCCTCGGACAGATTTGGGTCGATCCCCTCGTTAGCATCCGGGTGCACCCACCCCAGAGGTCCCCTTTGCCGCGCATTCTGCACACGGCTGACTGGCAGCTCGGCCTAAAGCTCCGTTTTGTCGAGGGCGATCGGGGTGCCCGTGCGCGCGAAGAGCGCTTCGAGGTGCTGGGCAGGCTCGCTGCGCTGGCTCATGAACACCAGGTCGATGCGGTCTTGGTGGCCGGCGACGTGTTTGACGACAACGGGGTGGGCCCACGCACACTGCTGCGCACCCGCGAGGCATTGGCTGCCTTCGCACCCATCCCCGTGCTGCTGCTTCCAGGCAACCACGACCCGGCGCGCAGTGACTGCGCCCTTGCCCGACTCGATGCCGCCGAACACGTGCACGTGCTGCTCGATAGCGCCCCTGTGCAGCTCGATGGGCTCACGGTCTACCCCTGTCCCCTGGTGCGCCGTCACCAGCAAGAGGACCCATGCCGAGACTTGCCCGGTCGCCAGGACGGCGAATCGGTCCGCATCGCGCTGGCCCATGGTGGCGTCCGCCAGTTCAGCGAACGGACCGAGGCCCCCAATGTCATCGATGCAGCGGCCGTGATTGACAAGGGCTTTGACTACCTGGCTCTGGGCGACTGGCACGGTGTCTACGAAGTCTCGGCTCGGGCCTGGTACTCGGGCACCCCCGAGCCCACCCGCTTCAAAGAGAAGCTGCCGGGGCTGGCTCTGCTGGTCGACATCCCGGCCACCGGAGTCCTGCCGACGGTGACTCGCCTGCCTGTGGCACGCACTCGTTGGCTTCGGCACACAGCGGCTCTGCAAGACAGCGCAGACCTCGACCAGCTGCAGCAGTGGCTCCAGGACTTGCCGACCGCGTCGCTGACGCTGGTCGAATTGACCTTGTCTGGGGCTGTCTCGCTCGCCGGAAAGGTCCGCCTCGACAAGCTCCTCGCCGATTGGGGGCAAGCGCTCATGTTCCTGCGGGTTCGCGACGACGACCTGCAGCAGCTGCCCAGCGACGCTGATCTGGCCACCCTGCCGACCCATGGCTTTGTGGGGCGCGCGGTCGAGCTGTTGCGGCAGTCCGAGCACCCCGCCGACGCCGACGCCCTGCGCCTGCTGTACCGCCTGGTCCAAGAGGCCAGACCATGAGGTTGCACTCGCTCGAAGTGTGGCACTGGCGCGGGCTCGACCACGTGCTGCTCGATGGCCTGACCGAAGGGCTGAACGTGGTCGAGGGGCCCAACGAAGCCGGCAAGTCCCGGTTGTTCCAGGCGCTGCACTGGTGTCTCTTTCAGCGGTTCAAGGGGCGGGGCCAAGCAGTCCGGGCCCTGCAGAGCCACAGTCGCGCCGGCATGCCCGAGGTCAGCGTCTGCTTCGAGACCGACGGCAAGCGCTGGACCATGCGCAAGCGCTTCCTCAAGGGCGAGTTCGCACGGCTCGAGGGGCCGGGCGGACCTTGGCTCGGCGAAGAGGCCGAAGAACAGCTGCGCGAGCTGCTAGGCACCCGTGGCCGACGCGGCCAGAGCAAGATGGAAGACCAGGGGCTGTTCCCCCTGCTGTGGCTCAAACAGCACGAGTCTCGCATGGCGCCGCACCAGCACATGAACGAGGACGGACGCCTGCGTCTGCGCGAGCTGCTGCTTCACGAGCTCGGCGAGGCCGCCGCCGGACCCGTCGGCCAGCATGTCATCGCCCGAGCCGAGTTCGCGGCTGCTCTGTACTGGACTCCCAAATCCGGCAAAGCCAAGGGCGACTTCAAGCTGCTGCCGCAACAACTCCAAGACGCCGAGCTGGGGGTGCAAGACGCCGTGGCTCGCCAAGACGAAGTGGCGAACGCAGTGTCCGAGCTCGCGGCCGCCCAAGTGGCCTACGCCCCGGCCGACGCCGAGGTTCGCCGACTGCGCGACATCCGCTCTCGCGAAGACGAGCGCTTTCGCGATAACGCCGACGTCGAGGCCCGTGCCGGAGCCGCGGTTGCCCGTCTGCAGGGCCTGAACGAGCGCCGCCAGCTGCTGCAAGAGCGCTTGGGGGCAGCCGATGCCCGGCGGGCCCGGCACGACGAGCTGGGTCGCACGGTCGAGGCACTGACCGGTCGCTTCGCCCAGACTCAGGGCGAGCTCGCGGGGTTCGAGCGCACGCTGGCCGGCGCTTCAGCCGCCACCGAGGCATCCCGCCACGCCGAGCGCGCTGCCGAAGAAGCCCAGCGGCGCTCGGTCAAGCAGGCTCGACGCACTGAGCTCAAGGGCCAGTGCCAAGTCCTGGCCGACTCCTTGCGTGCGGCCCGGGCGGCCCAGAGCAAGGTCGATCGGCTCTCCAAGCGATGCGGCCAGCTCGCCGTCGGCCCGAACGAGCTGCGCGAGCTGAGCGAGCTCGAGCTGCTGGCCACCAGGGCCGATGCCCGTCTGCAGGCTGCGTCCACCGTGCTCGAGTTCACCCCCGATACCGATGTCGTGGTGGACGGTGACGTCATTGCCAAGGGCACGACCAAGCGCTGGAGTCTGCAAGAACAGGCCGTGCTCAGGCTCGACGGCGTGGGCGAGCTGCTGGTGCAGCCAGGTGGCGAGGGCCTGATCGAGCTGGTCACCCAGGCCCGGGACGGCCGCCAAGCCCTGGCCAAGCGGCTGGACATGCTGGGGCACCGAACCATGTCGGCGGCCCGCTCGGCCCATGACGAACGGCTGGTGCTCGAACGCCAGCTCGAAGACCTGCGGCGCACCACCGAATCCCTGGCGCCCGAAGGCTTCGAGGCCTTGGCCGCACAGCTCGACAAAGCCGAGGCGGACATTCGTGGCTTGGGAGCCGACGACCGGTCTGCGCCGACGCTCGATGACGCCGCGACCGAACTGGCGGCAGCCCGAGTTCGCCGCGAGCGAGCCCGGGCCGAGAACGAAGTGGCCGCTGCGACGGTGGCTCGCAGCCGCGAGCAGCTCGCGGGCATCAATGGCGAGCTTCAGACTCGTCGCCGCGAGCACGCAAAGCTCGGCAATCAGTTGGCACTCTCGCCTCCAGATGAAGCCCAGCGGGCCGAGCTCGACCTGGTGGGCGCGCGCATTCAAGAAGCGACGCTCGCTGTCGCCCAGACCAAGGGACAGGCCGGCGAGGGGGCTGGCAACCGCGAGCTCATCGCCAAGCTGAGTGCCCAGCATGACGCGGCTTTCGAGGCGCGGCGTCGCCACGAGCGCACCATTGCGGCTCGCGAGGCCTTCATCGAGGCGCGTGCTGCCGACGATCTGCACGGCGTGCTGCAAGACGCCATGGCCCATCGAGACCGCTTGGCCACAAAACTCCAGCGCGAGACGCGGCGAGCCGACGCGGCTCAGCGACTCGTCGATGTCTTGGCAACGGCAAAGCGCGAGCTTCAAGAACGACTGCTCGAGCCGGTCATGGCCCATGTGCAGCCTCATATCCAGACCTTGTTCACGGGCTCAAACCTGGACATGGACGACGAGTGGCGAGTGCTCGGCCTGCGCAGTGCCGACCGCCGCGAGGCCTTCACCGAGCTGTCGGGCGGCGCTCAAGAACAGGTCAGCGTGCTGGTTCGCGTCGGACTGGCCGAGGTACTCGCCGGCAGTGGCCGCTTGCCGCTGGTGCTCGATGACGCGCTCGTGAACACCGATCCGCAGCGACGCGCTCGAATGGTTCGCGTGCTGCAGGGCGTGACCGGGCGACTTCAGATCTTGCTCTTCACCAGCCAACCCACCGATTTGCCACCGGGCACCAAGCGGTTCGAGTTGCCTGCACAGCGCTAGCAGGCTGCCAAGCGAGCGGCCGGTTAGCCCCCGCTCCCGAGGACCCCATGGCTGACGAGACCAAGAAAGAGAAGAAGGGTGGCGCGCCCGCGCGGCCCGAGACCACCCACGCGTCTGCGCACACCACGACGATTGGGGGCGTTGAGCTTGCCTACACGGCCACCGTCGGCACGTTGAACCTCAAAGACGACAAGGACAAAGAACGCGCCAGCTTCTTCTACACCTCCTATGTGCTGGACGGGGTCGTCGAGCCCAGCACCCGGCCGGTGACCTTCTGCTTCAATGGCGGACCCGGGTCTGCGTCGGTGTGGCTGCACATGGGCGTGCTCGGTCCTCGGCGCATCGACATCGACGACGCCGTCGCTCCTGGCCCTCCTCCCTACACGCTGGTCGACAACGAACTGGGCATGCTCGACACC
>CAYYHT010000344.1:0-8152 GCA_964471355.1 uncultured Enterobacteriaceae bacterium | reverse complement strand
CGCCCGCGACCGGAATCCCCGCGTCCGCGCAGACCGCCTCGCCGCCTTCGAGCAGGCGCTCGGCAGCCACGACGACCCGATGGACGGTGTGCGCTGGGCGATTGGGGCTTCCGCGGCGGGCACAAAGGGCACACGGGCGTGGATGGGTTGTCTGGTGGGCTCGGCGGCCAGCGAGATGGCGGCCAACGACGAGCCCGCCAGGCAGCGGGTGCACAGCTACATCGCTCGCTTGCGCGACATGGTCGCAGACGCGGTTCGGCAGTCACAGGCTGCTGGCAGCTTCCCAGCTGATCGCGATCCGGAAGCGGTGGCGCTATTCGTGCACTGCAGCATCCAGGGCCTGAAGCTGCTCGGAAAGACCGAGAGCGACCCGGCTGCCGTCGACGGCGTGGTCGCCGAGATTCTCGGAGCGCTGCGCTAGATCCAGCGACTGACTCGCTTGGTGTAGTCGACGTAGGGCTGGCCGAACTTGCCGGTGAGGTACTCCTCTTCCGGGCGGATGGCGATCACGTAGACCAGCGCCAACCCCACGGGTACCAGCCCAATGGTCCACAGGTTCAGTGTGGTCAGACCGATTCCGGTCTGCAACAGCCCCATTCCCACGTACATGGGATTTCTCGTGTATCGGTAGATGCCGTCGACAATCAGCTCGGGGGACTCGGCCCAAGGCCTGACGTCTTGTTCGGTGTCGCTGAAGTGCTGGATGGCCAGCTTGAACACCACCATGGCAAGCGCGATGAAGGCCCAGCCGAGACCGAGCAATCGGCCTTCTAGGAGGCCTGCGGTGGCGTAGAGGAAGGTCTCGAGGGAAAACCCGACTCCAATCAGCATGAGGAAGAGCAAGGGAGGGGGGAAGTTGACCGCTGCGCCCGTCGGTTTCGTGCTGTCCATGCCGTCCATCCCGTGCCTTCGTGGTGGCTTCCCACGTCTTCATCCTAGTGTTCTGAAACGCACGGTCAAGAAGTTCTTGAACGTTCGTTTCTGAATACACCCGAGCTGCCTGGACCCGCGCACAGACCAGCCTAGGCCGTGCCGACGTGAGGGGCACAACCGAACTGTGCTGCTGGCGGAATCACCAATCCGGATGGCTCAATGCCCAGCCTCGCCCGCACGTCTTCTAGAGGCAGTGGCGTCAACGGCCAGAAGTCCCAATCGACACCAATGTCCACGGTCATCTGGCTGCCCCGACGGAGCGCATCGAGCATGGCCTCAGCGAGGCCGTCCTCGCCCATGCGGCCGAGCAAGACCGGCTGGTCGAGGGGAGTCATGTTGATGCCCGCGGTGTGGGTCAGCACTGCAAATAGCAAGGTGAAGAACGCGTCTTCGTTCCTCCGATACCCCGCCTGGAACGCCGCTGCGCACAGCTCTCCTTGGGGCGTGGTGTCGTACCCGCTCAGCAGATGGGTGAAGTCGTGAAACAGCGCGCCCACTGGGAACCCGCCCTTGCGGCCAGGAAAACAGAAGCCGCGGTCCGCGTACATCTTGAAGAAACCATAGCCCAGGGATTCTTCTGGCAGCTCTCCCAGCGCATCGAAGCGGGCAGCCAGCTCCGGATCCTCGACCAGGCCACGCATCCCGAGCACAGCCTTGGCCACCCCCAGGATTCCACCCTCGTTGCGGTATTGATTGCCCATGTAGTCACGCAGATGGGAGTGCCGGTAAAAATCGAGCCGGAAGATCAGCATCTCTTTGTGGGCGAGGCGGTTCATGACGTCAACAGCGGGCTCCTCCACGCCCAGCGCAGTGGCAAATGCGGTGAGCAGTGCCGCTTGCTCGTCGGTCGTCGGGCCGGCGGCGAGGCTCATGACCACCAGTCCCCGGACCAGCTGTCGCCGCTGGGCTGCAGGTACGTCGACGGATGCCAGTTCGCTCGGCTCGATGGGCGGGAGGGCTGAGAGATCGGCGCCGGTTCGCAGCACCATCTGTTCGGCGGCGGCCAGCATTGCGGTGTGCGCTGGGCCCATACCGTCAGCGGCTGCCCGAGCCACGGTAGCCATCGCACGCTGCCCGAGCTTCGCGAAGGCAGGTTCGAGGCGGAAGAGTTGCATGATGGCCTCCATCGATCCCGGCAATTATGGCACGGCTGGCCGAACAGACCTGAACCCAGCACGAGCGACGGTTCGACGGCGTCCTGTGACGGTCATCCGCGTCGTGCGCGCCATCTCGGAACCTGTTTGCGCTACGGTGGACCATCCCCTCTTCCCCAGTAGCAGATTCCATGACCCCTCTCCTTCCAGCGCTGCTCCCGATGCTCCTCGCCGGCTGTGGCGAGCTGTCTCACGAGTGCGGCGACGCCAGCGACCTCCCTGCGGTGCCCTCGTTCGATGCCGAGGCGATCCTCCCGCTCTACAACGATGCCAACCCGTTTGTGCAGCTCATCGGCGACAGTCCCACGGTGCATGCCGACTCCGACGCCATGATCGAGGGACTGCTCTCCCAGTTCCAGGCCCAAGGCATGGGCGTCGCCAGCACAGAGTGGACGGTGCCCATCGTGGTGGCCGACGCCAGCACTGACACCTTTCCGGTCCAGCTCAACGCGCGCTGGGCACCCTTCAATACCCTGCTCGACGTGCCCATTCCAGCGTGGTCCCGCCCCGACCCGGTCGCCGACGGACACCTCACCATCATCGACCCCGCCGCCGGTCTGGAGTACGACCTGTGGCAGTTCTGTTTCGATGGCGAGAACGCGTCCGCCTCCTGGGGCAATATCGTCGCCCTCGATGGACCGGGCATCTTCCCTCAAGGCCTGTCCGCGCGCGGCTCCGGGTTCGCGCTTCCCAACGGGGTCATCTGGCCCCAAGAGCTGCAGGCCGGCCGCATCGAACACGCGCTGGTCTTTTCCTATGACAACACGCGGTCCGGCGGGCCCGTCTCCCCGGCGACCGAGTCTGACGCCACCGGCAGCGGTTCCAACACCATTCCCGAGGGAGCGCGTCTACAGCTCGATCCCGCCCTGGACGTCACCACCCTGGGCCTCGACCCATGGCAGGTGACCGTTGCGGTGGCGATGCAAGAGTACGGCATGATCCTCGGTGACGACGGCGGCGGCATCACGCTCTATGCCGTGCACCCCCAGTCGTGGCCCGAAGGCGAGGCGGTCTATGATGGCCTGTTGCCTGCGAATACGCCGTTTGCGTTGTTTCCCGACACCTTTCCCATCGGCTCCTTCCGCGTACTCGACTTTGGGGACCAGAATCCGGATGCGTCGGAAGACGCTGAGATTACGTTCTCCGACCGGTTCGAGTAGCGCACAGGCCCGCCGGCGGTCACACGCGCGGCTTGATGAGGAATGCGAGCGCGCATACTGCAGGGTGTGAGGGCAGACCGTGGTCGAGATCTCTGTGGGAAACTACGTCATAGACCTCATCCGACTCAGCGCGACCTGGGGCGTGGTGCTCGCTTTGGGCGCGCTGCTGCTGTTCAGCAAGCTGCGCGACTGCAAGCGGCTGATCGACGTCGCCGGCATCCTGATGGATGACTTCTATTCGAACCTGGTCCCGCTGGGAATCCTGGCCTTCGGCACCTTCTCAACGTGGCAGCTGTACGGCTCTTCGGTGTATGAAATCCAAGTCTACGAGACCAAAGTCGTGCTGATCACGGGCCTTCACAGCGCCACCACGACGCTTGCTCGCGACGCCATTCGCTCCACGGTCATCGACTCCAAAGCGTCCGAGGACGATCTCTGGTGGTTCGTTGGATTCGACGTGTCTGGGGACGAGATGTGGTGGAGCCCGCCCCTCACCAGCCAGCAGGACGCACTGCAGATCGCCGAGCAGGTCGAGGCGGAGCTGGGCGTGACGCGACGAGACTACTGAGGATCGCACGTCGTCGTGGCGAGGCCGCCTGCCGCGCGAACAATGGGAACAGCGCTTCGTCGAAGTGCATGCCTCTATGCAACCGCAGCACGATATGCATTGCGGGATGCGCATCGGGGTCATCGAGGACGAAGCGGAACTCGCCGACCTTGTGCGACGCACCGTGACCGAACCCAGCTGGACAGCCGATGGCCAACACCTCCCTCACCTCACCCACAATCCACCACCATCCCCTGAACCGTCTCCGATGTGACCCGCTCCGCGAGCAGGTTCACGAAGGCCCGAACCTTCTGGGCCAGGTGCCTTCGGCTGGGGTACGCAGCGTAGACCGGCAGCGACAACGCGCTCCAGTCGGGGAGAACACGAATCAGTCGCCCAGCGGCGATGTCGTCATGGACCAGCATCGGCGGCAGGAACCCCACCCCCAGGCCACCGAGGGCGAGCTGCCGTACCAACGCGACACTGTTGGCGACGCAGCGGCCGGGTAGTCCCACCTCGAGGCGCTCTTCACAGCGCGTCCGCAAACAGTTGAAAGGTGGTCAGCCGAAGCGTCCCCTGGGGGATTTCCGCCTGTAGCACTGCCGACCGATAGCTTTGTGTCTCCAGATCTGGTCACAAATGAGTCGAGTGAGGGCAATCTCGCCGAGGTCTCCGGAACGGCGAGCGCCAATCTTGAGGAAATGGAGGGGAACTACGACGAGGCCAGGGACCGCAGACTCTGCCACGAGATCAGCGGCACCGCCCGTGATCGTCTGGGCGCCCTGGGTTTCTACGGGATGTTCATGACCGGCACCGAGCTGGCTGCCTATCAAGAGATCGATCTGCAGTGGGAGCTGTCCGAATACGATCGCACCTACGCCACTGGAAAAGAGCTGGAGGCACGCAAGATGAACGCTCTGGACGTGAGCCAAGCCAGCTCGTCCATCGCCCTCTGGGAGAACGCGGCGGTCCTCTACGCTCGCGCGAACGATGGCTTTGTGTCGATCACCGAGCAATACGACGCGATCAAGGCCCGGCACCCGGACGTTCCCGGTTACTTCGCGTGACACTCGACGATGAACACGATGAAGCCAGCGCTCTTTCTCACCGTCGCGTTCATCCTTGGATGCGGCGCCGGTAAGTCCGAACCGACCAATAAGCAGCTATGCGCTGATGGCTCTGGGCCGGACAAGGCCTGTTTTGAGTACGGAATGGAGCTTGTGCGGGACGGTTCAGACATCGAACAAGCCGTCCAACGGCTGGAAGGCGCTTGCCGCGGGGGGAATACACCGGCTGCTTGCTTTGAAATCGGAGTTCTGTACAGGGACGACGAGCCGCCTGCGCGAGATGACAGGAAGGCCCGTACTTTCTTCGCGATGGGCTGTGACTCGGGCGACGCCGCAAGCTGCGCAAATCAGGGCGTGATGCTCCTCACCGGCGAAGGCACGAACAAGCCGAACCTGGCGCAAGCAGAAAAGCTGATGAAGCGAGGCTGCGATGGCGACGTCAACTGGGCCTGCAAGAATTTGGGACTGACCTATTACGATGGTGGATTTGGCAGTGTCGATGTCGGCAAGGCCGTTGCAGCCCTGACCAAGGGCTGCGACCTGGACGACGGCCCCTCCTGCGGGGCCTTGGCCGAGTTGTACGACAAGGGGACCGGAACCACCGCCGATCCTGGCAAGGCGGCCGAGCTGAGGAAGAAGTCCTGCGACCTCGGCCACCAGTTCGCATGCAACAAATAGCCGCCGCACTTCCACTGCTGCTGCTCTGCTTCGCCTGTGTCGACGAGGCGGCTCTCGCCGAGAAGTCATTGGCCGATGACGGCATGACTGAGATTGAGATCGTGGATGCCGGCAAGAAGTACGAGTTCACCGCGAGACGCGGCGATGAGCACTGCAGCGGCTCGGTCATCGTCAGTGCGAACTGGAGAGGTTCAAACGTGGGGATCAGCAAGTCGACGCGATGTGTCGTGCCCTAGTGCCCACAGCCGGCCACTTGAATTGAGCGAGCGGGCGTTGCTGCGCATGGCCGCCAGCCATGCCACCCGGGCGTCGGTTCGCGTGGTCGATGCGGTGTACACAGCGGGTGGCGGCGGAGCCATCTACGCATCCAACCCGCTGCAGCGCCACTTCCGAGACGTGCACACCATCACGCAGCACATCATGGTCGGGTCCGGCATCGACAAGGTGGTCGGCCGCGTCGCGCTCGGGCTGCCCACGGACACGAGCACGCTGTAGGTCCCAGGCGCCTCCGGGATTCGTCGCAGCCAGCCCGCAGCTACGGTAGGGGCGCGGTCCCCATGTCCGGCACCTCGATGGGCACCGGCTCAGGCGCCTGCACGCTTGGTGGCGTCGCTCCGCCACAGGCCATCAACCACAGAACCACAGTGCCTCCTGCCGGCAGTGTACCGGCCGGCTGTAGACACGCTTGACGCTCGCCTCTTCATTTGTAACGAAACTGAACGAGTGATGGTCAATATGACTCATTGTATCCATCATCGATCGAATTAAACTGGATTCAGTTGAGGAGATGTGATGAACAAGATGCTCTGGGTGTTCCACGTTCTGCTGAGTCTTGCGCTTGGCATTTTTGGCCTGCAGAAGGTGGTCATGGCCCTTCCCGACCTCATTGCCCAAGGCATGTGGTGGATTGAGGACTTCACGACGCTGCAGGTTCGGACCATTGGGGTGTTGGAGGTCTTGGCTGTCGCCGGTCTGAACCTTCCCTACTTCATCAAACAGCTGCCCAAGATGATGGTGCCGGCGTCCACGGCGTTTGTCGCTGTGACCATGGTCGGGGCGTTCATCACGCACTTCGTACGTCAGGACCCGGTGCCCAGCATGGTGGTGACCGCCATGCTGTGTGCGATGGCCGTCACGCTCACAGTGAAGCGCTTTGAGCAGTTCCGCGAGCCCGTGGTGAGCGGTGCTGGCATCGCTGGCTGACGACTGGCCCCCTCGCTCATGCGGTCGAGGGATGCCGTGTGGGATCTGGCGGCGGACCGCCATGGACCATACGCATCCTCGCACGGCGCGTATCCCCCTTCCGGTCAGATCCGACGCCGCCCCTGGGGGTCAGACATGTCCGCGACCACACTTCAGAAGCTCGAGGCTCGCCCTTTCGTTGGCATTCGCCGCCAGCTCAACGTCACCCAAATCGTCCCCTTCTTTACCGAGGCGTTTCCGAAGGTAATGGGGTGGCTGGCGGCGAAGGGCATCGAGCCCGCGTCTATGCCGATGGCCGTCTGGCTGAAGATGGACATGGAGACCGGCATCGCGGACTGCCACGCCGGTTGCTTCGTGCACGAGGCCGTCGAAGGCGAGGGCGAGATCACAGCGGGAGAGACCACGGCCGGCGAGGCACTGACGGTCACCCACACGGGACCGTACGACACGGTCGGCCAGACCTGGATGTTGCTCTTCCAAATGGCGGCCGACATGGAGCGCAGGCCTGGTGCCGGTTGGGAGATCTATGTCGACGATCCCGAGCAGACCCCGGCGGCAAAGGTGCGCACCGAGATTCATCTGCCCCTGCTCTAGGCGGAAAGTGAGCGTGTCGAGGCGGTTCGCGTCGATTAGCCCGCTCACTGGAGGTCGATGTGGCCGAGTTCGATTCCTGGGCCGCGCTCTACGACACCCTGCATCCGGGCTTGATGGGCGAAGCACAGTTCTATGTCACCCGAGCGCTGGCGCAGGGCGGACCGGTGCTCGAGCTCGGCTGCGGCACGGGACGAATCGCGCTGGCGGTGGCGCTCTCGGGACTCGATGTTGTGGGCCTCGACGTGTCCGAGCGCATGCTGGATGTTGCGGCAGACAAGCTCGATGCGCTCGGTGAGGTGTCGGGGCAGGTCGAGCTGGTGCTGGGCGACATGCGCGACTTCGACCTCGAGCGCCAGTTCGCATTCATTGCCATGCCCTACCGCTCATTCATGCATCTGCACGAGCCCCAGGACCAGCTCAACTGCCTGTCGGCGGTGCGTGAACACCTGGCTCCAGGCGGGCTCTTTGTCTTCAATACCTGGGAGGCACGTCCCAGCCGCATCGCCACATTCACCGGGCAGCATCGCCATGTGGACCGGCTGCCCCTCGGCGACACCGGCCTGAGCTTGGTGCACGGCATGTCCACTCGCGCGGACGAGCATGCCCAGCGGTTGTTCGAGGAGCACATCGTGCACGAGGTCGATGCCGATGGCCTCATCGAGGGCAGCTACAGCCTGTCCCTCGAGCGCACCTACAGCAGCTTTCGCGAGCTGCAGCAGCTCATCTTGCGCAGCGGCTTCGACGTGGTCGAGGTGCTCGGCGACTTCCGCTGTTTTTTTAATGATGCGGCGACCACCGAGATGATCTGGGTTCTGC